>QIJB01000089.1 GCA_003231675.1 Candidatus Campbelliibacteriota bacterium
ATTTCTGTTGACAAGATACTTTTGGTCAAGGATCTGAGATCTTAAGTGTTCTTGTTTTTCTTTTTCCATTTGTTCTTGCTCCTTTTTTTCGCCCAAGACCGTTATCGTCGTTCTAAGTTCATTGAGATTGTCTTTGATTTTTTTTTGAACATTTTTCATTTTTTCCAAATCGCCGAAAAAATCGGAAAAACTGTCATTCGCCAAGGTTATTTCCACCAGAGAACGCGATTCCGATTCATTCATTCGCCTGATGATTTCCCCCATGATTTTTTTTCTTTCAGAGATACCATCCGTTTTCCCGCTAATTTCCATATTCAATTTCTCAATATTAAGGGCGGATTCTTCTATTTTTTTTTGCGTAAGATAAATTGAGGTATTCAACGATTTGGCATTTAATCCCAAACGATACAGCTCGTTTTTGAGCGTATTCTTTGTTCCGATTACGGAATTGAGTTGCTGTTGATATTTTTTAATGTCTTTTTCAATGCCTGGGATTTGATTGCGCCTTTGCTTTATTTGATTTTGCAATTCGCTTATTTTGGAAGCGCCGGCGCCGGAAGTCAGCAAAAAAAAGCCAAGGGTTGCCAGTAAAAATAAAAACGCGTTTTTTTTATAATTTATTGATGGCATTTTGCAAGCGATTAATTGTTTCTTTTTTGCCTAAAATTTCAGCGACGGAAAAAGGGTCCGGTGATTTATCAACTCCTGTCAACGCCATTCTGAATGGCCACAAGACATTCCCTCTCCCCTGCTCCTCAGCGTAATCCCATATCATTTTTTTTACCTCTTCGCCAGAAAAGACTGTTTCATCAAGCGGTTTCAAAAGCTTGAGAATCTCCTCAAGATGTTTTTTTGTTGCAGTCAAGTCCTTTTCTTTTTTCCATAGAAGTTTTTCTTTCTCGTATTTAGGCTGTTCAAAAAAGTATTCTATCTCCCCCCCCGCTTCCGCCAGAGTGTTCATTCTTTCCCGTTTAATTTCAATAATTTTTTTAATTTTTTCTTTTTGGTCTTCCTGAAAGCTGACGGCTGAAAGCTGACGGCTTAAGTACGGCAAACAAAGTTCTGTCAGTCTGTCAATGTCCATTTTTTTAATATACTGGCTGTTCAGCCAATTAAGCCGGTCCGTATTGAAAACCGCTCCGCCTTTTTGGATTTTTTTCAGGGAGAATTCTTTGATAAGTTCGTCCATACTGAAAATTTCCCTTTCATCGCCGGGGTTCCATCCCAAGAACGCCATAAAGTTGACGAACGCTTCGGGCAAGTATCCCTTTTCGCGGTATTCGTTCACGGAAGCCGCTCCATGCCGTTTGGAGAGCTTGGACCGGTCGGCGCCCAAAATAAGCGGTATGTGCGCGTATATGGGCCGTGAAGCGCCGATTGCGTCCTGGATGAGTATTTGCCTCGGCGTGTTGGAAATATGGTCCTCACCCCTTATGATGTGCGTAATTCCAATCTCAAAATCGTCCACGACAACCGCCAAATGATACAGTGGAGTTTCCTCGTCTTTGGCGATAACAAAGTCCCCTAATTCCGCGGTATCAAATTCAATTTCTCCGCGGATTTCGTCGTTGAATTTGACCTTCGTATTGGGATTTTTGAAGCGAATGACCGACTTGCTTTTGCCTTCTTTTTCTTCCGAAATGAACGCTTTTCCATCGCTCAACAATTTCTGAATGTATTTTTTGTAAATCTCTCCCCTTTCGCTCTGTCTGTAAAATTCATCCCATTCAATACCAAGCCATTTCAGCCCGTTCAAAATATCGTCCTCGTATTCTTTTTTTGAGCGTTCTTTGTCCGTGTCTTCAATCCGCAAAACAAACTCGCCACCGTTCTGCCGCGCGAATAAATAATTAAACAACGCCGTCCTCGCCCCGCCCACATGCAAAACTCCCGTCGGTGACGGCGCGAACCGAGTGCGAATCTCTTTGTTTTTTTGGGTAAGTTCGTTCATTTTTATGAATGCTCCAACGCCAAGTTTATTATTTCGCGGGCGATTTTTTCCGCGGCGTCCGGGGTGGAGAATTTTTTCGCCGCCTCTCCCATCACTTTCATTTTTTCCTTATCGCCTATCAAGCGATCTATCTCAGATTGCAAAACATGAGGGGAAAGATTCGTTTCTTCTATCACATCGGCGGCCCCCACTTTCGCGTAAGAATAGGCGTTCGCGCGCTGGTGGTCCTGGGCGGAGTTTTTCAGCGGTATGAGAATGCTTGGCAAGCCGGAAGCGGCTATTTCAAAAATCGCTCCGGCGCTGGCGCGGGAAACGACCAAATTTGCCGCGCCATATGCCATCCGCATGGCATCCAAATTAAGGTATGGAAAGAGATGATAACGCGAAGAATAAGGGGAGTTTTCCAAAACGATTGAACTTCTGTTTTTTGTGTCAGTGAAATTGTTTTTTCCGCATTGGTGTATAATTTGGTATTTTTTGACGAGTTCAGGAAGGATGTCCAGAAGATTGTCGTTTATCACACGAGCGCCTTGCGACCCCCCCATGACGAGAATTATAGGCAATCCTTCCTCAAGGTTGAGGAATTCTTTCGCTCCCGTTTTTGCCGGAATGAACAATTCCGCGCGCACTGGATTTCCAGTCAACGCGGTTTTTTCTTTCCGAAAATATTTTTGCGCTTCCGGAAAAGAAATAGCCACTTTTTTGGCGAATTTTCCGGACCAGTGGTTGACCTTGCCGGGAATGGCGTCCGAATCATGTATTATGAGTGGAATGCCGAAAAATCTGGCGGCGAAAACAGCCGGAAAACTGGCATAGCCTCCCTTACTGAAGACGACATCCGGAAAATCAAAGAAAATACTGATTACGGCTTTCAGCGCTCCCATAATCGTTTTGAAAAAATCCGTCACATTCAAGAGAGAAAAGTATCTTCTTATTTTCCCGGAAGAAACCTTTTTAAAACGCACTCCTTTTTGGCGAAGCAATTCCTTATCATAAGGAGTGTCTGACATAAAAATAATGTCAGACACGATAATCTTTTCCTCTTCTATTATTTTATTGAGAGAATCAATGATTGCGATTATTGGGTAAAAATGACCGCCCGTTCCCCCGCCCGTGAATAAAATTTTCATTTGTTTGTGTTTTTAAACTTTCTCTTTGGCGTATTTTGAGATATTGAGCAATATCCCTATCTCCGCCAAGGTTATCGCCATTGCCGAGCCTCCCTGGCTGATGAATATCAGTGGCAATCCGGTAAGTGGGAGCAACCCGACCATTGAAGCGATATTGATAAACGATTGCGATATTATAAGTATAACAATTCCCGACGCCAACAGTCCAGCAAAGCTGTCTGGGGCGCGGGAAGAAATAAGCAATCCTCTTCCCGTAAAAATAATAAAAAAAGCGAGCAGGAACAAACCTCCCGCGAAACCAAATTCTTCGGCGAAAACGGCGAAGATGGAATCCCCTATCGGTTCCGGGAGATAGTTGAATTTTTGAATGCTCATTCCGAATCCTCTTCCGAAAGAGCCTCCCGAACCGACGGCAATCATTGATTGGTTGAGTTGATACCCTATTCCCTGAGTGTCAGAGGAGGGATTGAGGAAAACTTGCATTCTTGACATAGCATGCGGTTTTATGAATATTAGCGCTCCAAGAAGAGCAAATCCCAAAAAAACGGCAATGGCGACATGACCTAATTTTCCTCCGCCAATAAAAAACATTGCCAAACTGGTGATGGCAACCACGCCCATTGTCCCCAAATCAGGTTCCATAATGAGTAAAAGCGCGACAAAACCCGTAATAATCAGAAAAGGGATAAATCCATATGTGAATGATGTGATTTGCTTCTTGTGGGAGCTTATCCAAGAAGCCAGATAGACGATAAAACCGAATTTAAGGAATTCCGAGGGCTGGAAGGATATCGGTCCGAGCGACAGCCACCTTCTGGCTCCGCCGTGCCGAAAGCCGAGATAAGATTGAAATACGAGAATGGTGACAAAAAAAGAAAAAATAAAAATCGGTGTGGCGTATTTTTTCCAATTTTTATAAGAAATCTGGGATGTAATCAGAAACAAAATGACTCCCACTCCAACGCCAAGAACGATTTGTTTGGAAACGACATTTAAAAAACCGGCCCCTTTTCTGTTTAGGAGTCCCAATGAGGCGGATGCCAGTATGAATATTCCCATTAGAATCAGAATTCCGACGATACCTAAAAAAATTTTATCGTAATTTTTACGGCGGCTCATTATTGTATTATTTTGTCTTAATGGAATTAAGGCTCCAAGATTTTTTAAAAGAGAGGATTAAAAACATCAGCCACACTCGGTCATTCTTCTTTTTCATTCCTTTTTGACAACTTCCCCCGCGAATTTTTCAGCGAGTTCGTTTTCGCTCAAAACCAATTGTCCGTTGACAATGACATATTCAATGCCTTTTGAAAACTGAAAAGGGTTTTGGTAAGTTGCCATATCTGATATTTCTTTCGGATTGAATATGACTATGTCGGCCTTGTTTCTTTTTGCAATAATCCCTCTGTTTTTTATTCCCAAGATAAATGCCGGCAAGCCTGTCATTTTATGAATGATTTCTTCCCATGTCGCTTTCCCCTCTTCCGCGACGAACATCTTTAGAGCTTTGGGAAAGGCACCAAATGATCTGGGATGGGGTAAATCCCGTTTAGGGTTCAATATTTGAGATTTTAAATTATCTCCGTCATAACCCACTCCATCCGAGGCAATCGCTGCATATTCTTGTTTCGCCAATTCCCGGATATTATCCGTTGAAATAACCTCACTGAACATGGAAACATGCAAATCGTTTATCAAGAGAAGATTAAGAATGAGTTCTTCTGGTGAAAGTTCGGTTGATACGCTCAATTCGGCGATGCTTTTCCCGAGGTTTTCCTGCTCGTAAAAAGATGAAGCAACTGTTATCTTGTCATAATGAAGCGTCAAATTTTTCAAATATTCAACCACTTCCTTTCTCCTTTCGTCATCACGTGACTCAAGAATGGTCGCTATATCTTTACTGTTCATTTTTCTCAGCCATGCCGGCAAAAGCATAAAAAGATCTGAACCCGTTCTCTTGTAAGGAAAAAAATCAAGAGTCAATTCTATTCCCCCGAAAAGGGCTTTTTTGCGCGCTCCGTCCATCATTTTCAAAGCGTCTTCAAGTAATGGCCAAGAACTCCTGCCCAACACCTTAAAATGGGAAATATGAAGACGCGCCCCGCTTTTCCTGGATAATTGAATCAAGCGGGATATTGCCGGAAGAATATTTTTTCCTTCATCTTCAAGGTGTTGTGTTGACACCCCTTTGTTCTTGGCGACAACCTTGAGCAATTCCACTAAGTCGTCATCGCCCAAAGAATTCATTCGGACTGATCCAAGGTGAGCGGAAAGTCCGAATGCCCCTTCTTTGAATGACTTTTCCAAAAGGAATTTCATTTGATCAAGCTCTCCATCCGTTGAATCAAAGAGTGTCCGTAGTCCGACCATACTGGCAAAATTGATTCCCATGCGAATTTTTTCCAGTTCATAGAACAATTCGTCCATTGTTTGCCAGTTTACATTTGTTTTTGAAACTTCAACCCATTTGTCAACGCTTTTCAACCCTTTTTTGCCTACCAACGGAGCGATTGAAGATCCGCAACTTCCTCCCACTATAGTGGTTACTCCTTGCCGGATTAAACTCTCTTGCAAAGGGTCGGTGAAGAGTGTCCAGTGGGTGTCCGAGTGGTTGGTCAAGTCTATAAAACCCGGGCAGACATATTTCCCTTCGGCGTCAATAATCCTGATGGCATCATCGCCTTTCAAGTCTCCGATTTTCTTAATTTCTTTCCCGCTGACGGCAACATCCATTTTTTCCGCCTTACGGCCGGATCCGTCAATGACATTGCCGTTTTTTATTAGTATGTCGTAATAAGCCATATTTTGTGCTTCTTTTAGTATAAAATTTTATACTATTTTGAAGTGTTGAATAATTTGCTGAAATTATTTTTGATAAATTCTTTTACGGGTTCTTTCATTGCCAGTCCTTTCGCGGACGCAGGGAGGTTTTTATAGATTTCGACTATTTTTTCTTGCAATCCTGAAAATTCACTGTGGTCATAATCAACCCACGGAGTCGCCCACGGCTGGTTGACATCATAGAAACCATCATCTTTAAGGTTCATAAAATCATCCATTTTCATATTTGAAAATTCCGGATATGTCCACGAAGGAACATCAAATGTTTTATCAACGCTATGGGAAATCAAGTTGTCCGTAATTTCAGGTTGAGAAATTTCCGGATGATTCATTCCTCCTTCCCCCTTCCATGCGTCAGTCTCCGAATGGTTTATTCCACCCGCCAATTTGTGGGCTCCGGCTTCATGCCCCGCCGGTTTCGGGTAATTCATCCCGCCCTCACCCCTCCGCGCGTCCATCAATTGATCTTTATGAAGCGAATTATGAAGCGAAGAAGCTTTTCCCGGAGTCAAATGTTTAACCTCGGGTTCGGGTGTTCTCGCGCCCGAACCTATTTTTTCCGGAGTGGCATTCCCTCCATGCGGAGATTCGTGTCCTCCTCCGCCGCCAACCGTTGCGATGTTCCCCGTTGTTCCATGAAGCCAATCCCACACGCTGCTCATCGCATGCCCTATCGCGCCGGAAAGAATTATCGCGCCGATACCTCCCGAGAGAGTAAACCTGCTTATTTTTTTTCTTTTTTTTCTTCCCTCGGATTTAAACAACTCCTTGTTCCACTTTTCATTGTTTTTATTCATTGCCGATAAGCCTTCCGGAATTAAAGACGGGGACAAAGATTTAAATTTTTTGAAAATTTTCCTTTTTTCTTGTTTCTCTTGGGATTGCCTTATTCTTGCTTCCAGAGCGGCTACGGCCGCGGGGGCGCCGAAGATTCTCTGGAACCACCTTCCGGCAAACAAACCGCTCGCTAGAGACCACCCAACCACTCCACCCACATATCCCACCCCCATTCCTCCCAAGAGCATTGTCGCCGAAAACATATATTTATATTTTGGCGGTATTTTTCTGTATCGTTCAACCGCTCTTTTGGATATTCTCAAAATCTTTTCCATCCGGCTTTTTCCATTGGACTCCAGAGATATTTCGGTTTTGAGGTCATTAAATTTAATTGCTTCGTCCACTACCGTTTTTGCCAATATTTCATCGCCTTTTTTTCTCAACTCTTTCTCTATCTCTTTGTCAGAGATGATTGATTTCATTTCCTGCGCGGATCTGTTCCAAAGAAAACTCCTGTAAGCATTCAAAGAGTCCCGATAATCTTTTTCAATCGCCGCCACTCGGCGAGCTTTTTCTTCGTCTTTTATTTTCTCACTCCCGAAAATTCCCAACTTTTTTTCCTTCAATTCAGAATATTCCCTCGCGAGCGCGCGACGCTTCTCAGAAATTTCCTTTTCCAATTTCTCTTCTTTTTTATTTTCCTCCCCAGCATATTTTTTCCACAGTTCTTTAATTTGCCCTTGCCTTCCATTGTCTTCTCTTTTGGCGATTTTAAACTTCTCACCCGCCTCCAATGTTTGCGCTTCTTCCAAAAGTTGATCAACCGGTTTCTTAAAATCTGCCACATCTTTGGCGATTTCCGCTACCATCTCTTCATCTCCCGCTCTTTTGGCGGCTTCCAATTGCCGCTCAAGTTCTTCCAGTTTGCTCAATTCAACTCTTTTCTCAGGAACCTCTCTTTTGGGGGCCTCCGCGCTCTTCCGAGGAAAATCTTGGTTTTCCTCTTCTTTTTTAATTTTATCGCGGTTTAATTTTCTCAATTCCTCAAGCGGTATGAGTTTTTTCAAAAGCCTCCCATCAACTTCCTTAATAACAACGGCATCGCCATCGTTAATAATATTCGTTACCAGCCACCCTTCTTCTATCTTCCCTGAAGTCCTTTTTACTTCAACCTCCATCGGTTTTCCTTCTTTCATCGCCTTCGTTATGTTTTTCAAACTTATCTTTTCTTCTTTGTTGGAAGCGGGATTTTTTTCATCCTTTATTTTTTCTCTTATTTCTTTCGGCTTCGCAACCTGTTCATCGGAATGGTTTTCCTTTTCTTTGATTCTGTCCCTCGCCGCTTTGGCTTTCTCAAGTTCTTCGCTAAAACGATTGGCTTTCTCGCGGTATTCAGAGGCAAGTTTTTTATCCCCCTTTTTTTCATAAAGTTCAGATTTTTTTCGGTTTGTCACAAATTCTTTTCCAAGTCGGTCAATTTCTTTCCGCACGCGGACGGCAAAGGGCGTGAAAAATCTTTTGCCTTTTGATTCCTTGGGTTTGCGTTCTATATTTTTTGGGGGTGTTTGCTCCTCTTTTACGCTCTCTTTTTCCGCATTTTCAGGTTCGCTTCCTTTTTCTGATTTCTCGGCTTTAACCTCTTCCGCTTTGGGTTCTTCAAGATCTTTGAATATTTTCTTGAAATCTCCCAATTTTTCAAAACTGCCTATTGTGTGTTCAAATTTAGATTTTGCCATATTGTTGAAGGGATTCTTTAAGGCTGTTAATTGATTCTTTTATGTCGTTTTTGAATTTCGTAATCGTATTTCTGATTATTTCTTCGTAATTGCCGACTTTTGATTTCAAAAAAGAGTCTATTTCTTCGGGCGATTCTTTCTCGCTGATTTCCTCAAACTTTTTCATATCGTCATCTGAAAGTTCTTTAAGAATATTAATTGTTATTCTTTTCAGCGCCGATTCGGTTATCTTTTCCAAAACACTCTCCCGTTCTTCTTCGGGAAGTTCCTCCAGCCCGAATTCTTTAATGATGTTTATGTTTGTTTTTATTTCAATCATATTTTTTTAAAAAAATCTCAAACTTAACTCTCTCTCTCTCTCTCTCTATTGATTATACCTTTTATTTATTTCTTCTTCAATTTCTTCGCGCGGACGACCGTATTTGAGCGAAGAAAGTTGGCTGATGTATTCACCGAAGGAGGGATCCCCTTTTTCAAACGGTATTGTGATTATGTTAAACGGTCTTGACATTTGCCCATCAACCAGAAGTTTAAGATAGGCATTGTAATTGTCTATATTCATCAAATCGTATGAGTTGAATATCGGCTCAAATTGTTTTTCAAGGAATTCCGCGTCTTCCGCTCCCACGCGGAAGCTGGCCATTGAACCGACATTCCCGAAAACGGCTTTTTTAATGCCCTCTTCCAGTTGGGCGGTAAATTGATGCGCGATTGTCATATCAAGCCGATATTTTCTCGCCTCTGAAAGGATGGTTGATATAGAGTCAGTGGTGACGTTTTGGAATTCGTCTATGTAGAGGTAAAAATCTTTGCGTTGTTCCTCCGGGATATCAACTCTGGAAAGAGAGGCCATCAAGAGTTTCCCTACTATAATCAGTCCGAGCAAGTTAGAATTCAAATCACCCAGACGCCCCTTGGAAAGATTAATCATTAATATTTTTCCTTCATCCATAACTTTTCGAAAATTGAAAGAGGAACTTTGCTGGCCGATGATGGGTCTCATTATGTCGTTTCCGAGGAAGTTATCAAACTTACTGGTGATGTAAGGAACCATATTCGCGAGGGAGGATTCCCCTCCGGCTTTTTCGGCGATTTCCGTCCAAAATGTCCTCACAATCGGATTGTGGCAACGAGACAGTTTGTAATCACGGAATTCTTTGTCGCTCAAAACCCTGCTCACTTCAAAAAGGGTATTCCCGGATTCCGGATCATCCATGACAAGCATAACCGAATTTCTGAAATACTGTTCAAACATTGGACCACCGGAGGTTTTCATATCAAAAAGCTTGTCAAAGATTCCAAGAAGTTCGTTGACTATGAATGTTTTTTGTTCGGGATAGTTCGGGTCGTATTCAAGCATATTGAGACCCATTGGGCGCGCGATATCTCCCGGATTAAAATAAATAACATCATCGGCGCGTTCTTTGGGGATTCTGGCGAGTATGTCTTGGAGGTCAGATCCGTGCGGGTCTATAAAACATATGCCCTTCCCCGCTTCAATGTCTTGGGCAATCATATTTTTAAGCAAGACCGACTTACCCGTTCCAGTTTGTCCGATGACATAGAAATGCCTCCTCCTGTCTTCGTCTTTCATATAAACATTTCTTTTCTCCCCTCGGTAAACATTCTCTCCGAGAAGAAGGCCTGATTCAGGCAGATTTAAAGGCGGCGCCGATTCCTTGGTTTTGGCGTATTTCAGTTGTGGGGCGGATGCTATTGAAATGCCGGCAGGAAAATGGAATATTGTCGCCAGTTCGGCCAGATTGAGAAAAACTGCGTTCTTTTTTTCGGGCATTCGGTAGGAAAAAAGCCGAAACAATTTCTTTAATCTTCTCCTTTTGGGCCTTATAAAATAAAAGGTGTTTCCTTGAGCTTCTTCAAATTGTAAGAAGGCGCTCTCCAATTCGGATAAGATTGATTCGGCCCTTTCCTCGCTTTCCGAGGAAGAAACAAACAGCCTGACATTAACCGCCAATGCCTGACGAGACGCCTTTTCTTCCAAAAGTTTTACCGTCTCCTCATTTACCGGTTTTTGCTTACCCTCTTCTTTTTTGGACGGAGATCCGAATATCGCTTCCCAAAAGCCGGCGAGAAATTCCATAAACAAGCCCCTTTCCGGCTCAATCGCTTCAGAGAAAGACTTTCCTTCGCGCATTTTAAGGGCTGTTTTCTTCGCCTTTCCGGCTATACTGTTCTTCGTTTGGGAAACTACAACTTGAAACGCCGCTCCTTCTCCTTTCTTACGGAGTTTTGAAAATGTATTTATTAAAACTTGAATCGGGTCGGATTCAAATTTGTCATATGTTTTAATCGGCAAAACGACATTTCTTTTCAGTTTTGCGATTGAACCGAGAGAAAAACCCTCGGGCTTAAAAATATTGTAATCATCCTTCTTGACCGTAATCTTGGCTTCAGGAAAAAGACCGTTGAGTTGCTTTTCAAAAATTTGAGCCTTGTTTGCCGGGACGGCGCAATAAAAAATTACTTCATCTTCCGAATACGGAAGACCCACCTCCATAACGAAATAAGAACCGATGGCGACCATTCCGCTGTAAAATTGTTCCATTATGCTAATCGATTCTTTTGGCGGTTTTTTCCCTTCCTCTTTTGGCTTTTCTTGCGGGAGCGTTATCTCATAGAGGACAAAATTCAAAGCCTCTTTTACTTTTTTACTTCCTCGTCTCTTTGCTATTTCCGGGTGGTTTGTTAAATATCTTGCCAACATATCGTGAAAATCGTCTGCAAGGTGGGGGTCGTTTATTTTTTTTGAAACGGAAACGGCGTTGAGAATACCCTTGTCTTGAGCGATTTGCATCAGCTCCATCATTTGCTCTCTGTGCTCCTCTTCCGTTTCCATTCCCGAGATTCGTTTCGCGTGTTCTTCAATCTCTTTTTCCGGCAAACGGTAGTTTGCTTGCAGAACCTCCTCGGGCGCGCTCTCGGCGTGTTCCCTGATTGCTTCTCGGGCGGCATCCTCCTTTTCCTTTTTTCCCATAACGAAAGAAGCCTCAAGTTCAATTATTCTTTGTTTTAATTTTTCTATTTCCTCATGGGGGGAACCGATTTTCTTTTCATAATTCATGGTCATATTATACTATTTTTATCCCCTCTTTTACCAGTCTTTTTAAAAATTCAATCTTTCCCGAGAAATTATATAAGATTGAATAACTTCCCTATGAAAAAGGCGTAAATGACGAGGTACATCGCCCCCTCATAAACATGTATTCTTCGGGAAATACCTGAGATTATAAAAAGAACAGTGGCGATAAGCATCATCGGCAAACCAATCTTGAAAGTGGGTCCGTCAAGTTTTAATACACCAAAAAGACCCGGCAATCCGACAGCAACGAGCATATTGAAGACATTTGAACCGAATATGTTTCCAAGGGCTATTTCCGGTTTATTTTGCCGAGCCGCCTTAACGGAAACAAAGAGCTCCGGCAATGAGGTTCCGAGCGCGACCGCGGCAAGCGAAATGGCGCCGGTTCCAATCGCCAAAATTTCAGATAATTTTACCACTGAATCAACGAGATATTTCGCCCCGGCGATTAAAGCGAATCCACCAATTAAAAGAAAAAAAATGTCCCGCGGAGAAATTTTGGAGAGTTGACGAATATTTTTGTCCCCCTCTCTTTCTTTATCGTCTTTGTAGAAAATTGTGTAAGCGAGATAAATGACAAAAAGAACGAGCAAAAGAACTGATTCCCCGAATGTTATTTGCTTATCCCATGCGATACCAAGAAAAAGCGCTGTGGAAATCGCCAAAAGGGGCAAATCAAGGTCTATAAGATTTTTTGTTACAGCCAGCCGTCCGCCCCAGACGGCAGAAATTCCAACGACCAAGAGAATATTAGCTATATTTGAACCAATCGCGTTGGCGGGAACTATTTCCGTAACTCCTTTTATGACGGCTGCCAAGGAAGAAGCGATTTCCGGTAAGGATGTGCCAAGTCCGACGATGACAACTCCTACGATAAAAGGAGAAAGCCCCAGGGCGTAACCTATCTTCTCAGAACCTGAAAGAAACCAATCCGCTCCTTTCAAGAGGACGAATAAAGAAACAATAAAAATTATTATCCAAAGTAAAAGCATATCTTCAGTGAATTTAATTATAACTCTATAATGCGCGTAAATCAAAAAACACCGGACTTTTTCCGGTGTTTTTTGATTTGGATATTGGTATTATTTAACCAAATTCGGAGGAGTTTCTCCGTCCAAAGCCGCTATCAAATTTTCCGCCGCCAAATCTGACATCTTGGAGCGGGTTTCCTCCGTCGCCGAAGCGATGTGAGGAGTGATAATGACATTGTCCAATTCCGTCAGCCCTGGTGTCAAATTAGGCTCTTTTTCATACACATCTATGGCGGCGCCCTTTATGGTCTTGTTTTGTAGGGCCTCAACCAAGGCTTCTTCGTCAACAACCTGTCCGCGAGAAGTATTCACGAAAAAAGCGGTCGGTTTCATCGCGGCAAACCGCTCTTTATTGATAAGTCCCTTTGTGCTCTCCAAAAGAGGGACATGAACCGAAACAAAATCGGCGTCCTTCATCACACCCTCAACACTTTCGCGAAATTCGGCGCCATATTCTTTTTCAAATTCTTCATTTCGTTTTATGTCGTAATAAAGAACTCTCATTCCGAAACCTTTCACGGCGTGATTAGCAACTCTTGAGCCGATTCTTCCAAGCCCGACAATGCCAAGCGTCTTTTTTGACAAATCGGTGCCCAACAAAAGCATCGGAGCCCAACCTTTGTAGTTTCCCGCCCGGGTGAATCTATCCGCTTCCGTAAGCCTGTGAGCGATGGCGAGCAAAAGGGTGAATGTGTATTCAGCCACGGTTTCCGTGAGCACTCCGGGAGTGTTGGTTATCATCACCCCCTTTTCTTTCGCCGCATCTAAATCTATATTGTTGAACCCGACGGCGTAATTGGCGAAAATCTTCGCTTTTGGCGCGGCGTCAAATACCTCTCCGTCAATCTTGTCCGTCAAAAGGCACAAAACAGCGTCGTATTCTTTTTGCTTCAAAGCATCAAGCAACTCCTCCCTTGAAAGAACCTTATCTTCCGGGTTGATGTCAATTTCATAACCCTTTTCCTTTAACTTGTTTATTCCCGACTCGGGAATTTTCCTCGTAATATATATTTTTGCCATATTTTTTTCTTCTTATTAACTTATAAATAACCTTTTAATCAAGTGATTCTTTTTAATTTATCTATGGTTACCAAAATTCCTCCCTTAAACTCAACCTCTCCATTTTTTTCTATTTTGGAAATTTCATCCATCCATTTTCCCCCGGTAAAGTGTTCCGCCGTTCCCTTTAAGACATATCCGAAACAATCATTTTCCCATTCCTTATTCCAAACAACCAAACAAACTCTGGGGTTGTTTTTAATGTTTTCAACGGTAATCAACATGCGGGCATCGGTTATCAGGATCTGATTTTCAGAAATCACTTTAACATATGCAACGGCAATGCAATGTGGATTTCCCTCTCGGTCAACGCTGGCAAAGCCCAAGGGATTGCATTCTGTAAGCGTCTTTAATTCTTCATTTATCTTGACCATTAAACATTCCCAAACAGTCTTAATTTCTCCTCAACCTTTTGTTTGACCGCCTCAATGACCGGCGGGAAAATCTTGTAAGGAACGACCTGTTCCGGATTGTCAGCCAGCGCTTTTCGCAACGATTCGGTGTAAGCGACCCTAATTTCTGTGTTGATGTGAATATTGGCGATACCGGCCTCAATCGCCTTTCGCATATCCTCTTCGGAAATTCCCGAACCTCCGTGCAAAACAAGAATAACGTTTTCCGGCAATATCTTCCTGATTTCCTTGATTCTTTCAATGTCTATTTTTGGCTCATTCGCCGCGATGCCGTGAATATTGCCATACGCCCCGGAAAACCTGTCTATGCCCGTTTTCTCAACAAATTCAGCCGCCTCCTCCGGCTTGGTCAAATCTTCTGGCTTTATTTCAATAATCTCTTTCTGAATTATTGAATCGCCCCTCAGATATCCCAATTCCCCCTCCACGGAAATATCCGGATTTTTTGACTTCACATATTCAACAACCTCGCGCGTTCCCGCCATATTCTCCTCAAACGGCAATTTTGACAAATCAACATGGATGGAATTGAAACCGGCGTCAAATGCCGCCTTCGCCGATTCAACGGAATGCGAATGATCCGGATTTATAAAAACCGGCATCTCGTATTCTTCTTCAAAAACGCGTCCGAGCGCCACCGCCTCTTTTAGGCCGACAAACTTTCTCTCCCCTTCGGAAAGCCCTATCATCGCCATCGGAGCGCCGACATTTTTGGACGCTTCCATTATCGCCCTGAACTGCTCCAAATTAGAAATATTAAAATGCCCCGTCGCCCAATGCTCGCCCGTCGCCCCCCTTAAAATTTCTTGTAACTTTTTCATATTAAGTATTATACACCCCCATAAACAAAAAAACAAAAAACGCCCGTAACTTGCTTAAATCAAGTTGCGGGCGTTTTTTGTTTTTTACATGAGGAATTATATTAACTTCGGTTTATAATCTTCAGACGCTTTCTTGAGTTCCTCCTCAAGCTTTTCTCTCGTGAGCAATCCGGCGCGCGCGCCGATTTGTTGAACAACCGACATTGAGTTTATCGGCCCCCATTTCAATGCCTCGGGAATGGACATTCCCAAAATAATCGCCACAGTGAAAGTTGAAGAAAATGAATCCCCCGCTCCGGTTCTGTCAAGCGGAGGCTTCGGGTCAGGATACATCGGCATTTGCCAAAACTCTTTTCCGTCGTAAACAAAGGCGCCGTTTCTTCCATCGGTAATGACCGTAATTTTCGGTCCCAAGTCGTAAATCGCCAATAACAGTTTCTTAATGTCATCTTCCTTTATTTCCAAAATTCTCTGCGCCTCGTCCTTATTGCAGAAAAACAAATCCGCTCTTTTGTAAATTCCCTTCAGAGCGTCTTTGCCGAATTTCATTTGGTAAGTCCCCGGCTGGAAAGCGAGTTTGATTTCCGGATTTTCATTCAGATATTTTTCAATAACGGAATGGAACGGCAGAGAATTTGAACC
>QIJB01000101.1 GCA_003231675.1 Candidatus Campbelliibacteriota bacterium
TGTCGGTTGTATTGTTGTAACCGGCCTGATAACCTATGGCGACAAGGTTATTTCCCGTGTTATTGTAACCCACTTGGTAGCCCAAACCTGTTTGATAATTCCCTGTGTTATATCTCCCCGCTCCCTCCCCGACAAAGAGTCCATAATTTGTGGACGAGGCGGAGAGAATTGTCTTCCCCGCCTGTTTGTAGCCGGAATATTGGTCGGTATTTACGAAGCCGGAGACATCCAGTTTATAGGAAGGAGTGGTGGTGGCGATGCCGACATTACCATCTTTTGTTATAACCATTCTACTGATAAAATTGGTCGCGCTGAGATTTGTTTCAAAACTAAGGGAATTATCGTTCGCGTTATCTCCTCGGACACCCACATTCCATTTTTGACCGGGATTCACTCCGTCACCCAAAGAATACCAGATTCTCGCGTAACCGGTTGAACTCGCGCTATGCAACCCTATTTGAGCATATTCCGGGTCATAAATATCAAGATTAAATCCCGGCGTCGTGGTGCCGATTCCAATCTTCCCGGATGGGTCAATAAAAATTGAAGAGGTCGCCATAATGTCCGTTCCGTCAGTGGCGTAATACGGAAATTGTCCTGCCGTTCCAGAGGCGACTGTTCCGCTTCCGGCTCCGACACACACGCCGTTGACCGCGAAACATCCGTTAGTGATATTCCAGCCGTTGGCGGCCGTAGAAGTGGAACTGTTTGAAGTGGCGGTAAAGTATGAAGAAACTGTTTCTCCGACAACCGACAGTTTGGCGTAGGGAGTGGTTGTGCCGATTCCGACGTTGCCGGAACTCAATGTCGTTCCCGTTCCATCAAGCCCTGTTCCAAAGATGAGATTTCCGATGTTGAGTTGATTATCTCCGGTGGTCAAGGGGGCATCAACATCATATCCGATAATAAGATTATTTGAGCCGGTGGTGATATTCTGTCCGGCGGCATAGCCCAAAGCAATATTATGCCTTCCTTCCGCAGTTTTACTCCACCAGCCGGTGGATGTGGCATCATCACCTTCCCATGTATGGGTTAAATAGAAATTATCCGGGTCAATAACCGTAATCGTGTATGTTCCGTTGTAGTTTATTGATCCTGTGATTGAAATATTGGAAACTGTCCCCGTTAATCCGTGGGTTTGTGATATAGCTTTTACCGTACCAGGCACTGTTCCGCTATAATCGCTCCAGGATATTATGTTTTTACTGGTAGGTTTGATATTATAGAGAGCACTCGCTCCGAGAGCGGTATTGTTATTCCCGGTAGTGTTGGAATAGAGAGATTCTGTGCCGTTTGCGGTGTTGTTGTTCGCGGTAACATTGGAATAGAGGGAGTAGTAACCGATTGCGGTGTTGTTGTTCCCCCTAAGATTGTGAAAGAGGGATTCTGTTCCATTTGCGGTGTTGTTATTTGCATCGCCATTAGCATAGAGGGATAAGTAACCTACCGCGGTGTTGTTGTTTCCCTTATTGTAATAAAGAGAGTTTACACCATTTGCGGTGTTGTTTGAGCCACTGCTGTTATAGTAAATTGATTCATAACCGGTTGCGGTGTTGTTGTTTCCAGTAGTGTTGTAGTAGAGGGAGCTCGCGCTGTTTGCGCTATTATAAAATCCGGTGGTGTTTGAATAAAGAGAATCAGCGCCGAGAGCTGTATTGAAATACCCTGTGGTGTTTGAAGAAAAAGAGTCAGCGCCGACAGCGGTATTCAAACTGGATTGAAAATATTGTGTCGCCGTTGAGCCCATAGTAAGGTTGCCAGTATACTTTCCAATAAAAGTGTTTTCACCCAATGTCGTTACCGTTCCGTTATTGCCATAATTGAAATTATAGATAAAAGGAATACCATTTTTGGTAATCACTCCGTACTGGTTTGTATAAGTCGTATCGTCCAAATTTATGTTTCCTTGGTAAATATCAAGTTTTACCCCCGGCGTCGTGGTGCCGATTCCAATCTTCCCGGATGGGTCAATAAAAATTGAAGAGGTTGCCGTGAGGTCTGTTCCGTCAGCTGCGTAATACGGAAACTGTCCGGTTGTTCCTAAACCGGTTGTTCCGGAACCTCCTCCGGTAACACACATTCCATTGACCGCGAAACATCCGTTAGTGATATTCCAGCCGTTGGCGGCGGTTGAAGTAGCGGTTGTTGAGGCGGCAGTGAAGTATGAGGAAACTGTTTCTCCGACAACCGACAGTTTGGCGTAAGGGGAAGTGGTACCAATTCCAACGTTGCCCTCTCTGTTTACTGTCATTATGGTTCCTTCTCTCGTATTGCCAATTTTAAAAATATCACTTCCTCCGTCTACATCAATTATTTGAAGACCGTTGGAAATATCAATGACATACGCGTAATTTCCCAAAACATAGACATCCTTGAAACTATAAGGGGCTTCGTATTCCTCGGCGAAAGAAGGACTGGCGGGGTTGGATATGTCAATGATTTGAAGAGATGAACCGTCCGCAACATAGGCGTAGTTACCTGAAACGCTGACGCTCTGCGCGCCTCCAGAAATGTCATAATTTCCGACCAGCGAAGGGCTGGCTGGGTTGGATACGTCAATGATTTGAAGAGATGTCCCATTCACCAAATACGCGTAATTGCCGGACACATAAACGTCTCGCGCCGTGGAGGTATTATAATTTCCGACCAGCGAAGGGCTGGCTGGGTTGGATACGTCAATGATTTGCAGACCGTTGTTGTCATCTGGCACATAAGCATAATTGCCTGAAATATAAACGGACATTGTATTCCCGGGTGTGTTGTAAGTTCCCGTTAAGGAAGGACTGGCGGGGTTGGATATGTCAATGATTTTAAGACCATGACCGGGGTCGGTGTTGCTCCATCCGCTACTATGATCCACCACATAGGCATAGTTTCCGGAAACGTAAACATCCCGATCCTGCGCTGTTCCGGATGTATCGTAATTTCCCGCAAGGGTTGGGGTGGAGGGATTGGAAACGTCTATGATTTCCAACCCGAATGATCCGTCCGCAACATAAGCGTAATTACCTGAGACATAAATGCCTTTAGCGCCCGAATGAGAAAATCTGTAAAAAGAGACAGATAACGGGTCAGTCGGGGCGGATACGTTAATGATTTGGAGGCTGCCGTTATAAGTGTTGGTAACATACGCATAATTCCCGGAAACAAAAACCCTGACGGAACTCCATGAATATACACTCCCGGCGAGAGACGGACTTCCAAAGAGGGTGAGCCGGGCGGAGGGCGAACTTGTGCCTATCCCAATCCTGCTGTTTGAAGAATTGACAAAAAAGGCGTTGTTGGAAAAATTAACATCTCCGGAGACGGTCAGCCCCCCGTCCGTGGTGATGCTTGAGCCGATTGTCGTTGAACCGGTTGCCGCCAGAGCAACGAAGACAAAGGTGAAGACAACAGAAAGAGCGACTGAAAGAAAGGCTTTCGTTTTGTAAAATTTTTTGCGCGCCAGATACATAAAATAAAAGCGGATTTTAACCCTCTATTTCCTCAATAATACCATAAAAAAAAACAAAAAACTAATCCTGCTGTGGATTACTATACCCTTAAAAATAGAGGTTTTGGCATTTTATTGTCCCTAATCGCCGAAAGTATTTTTTGAGAGGTTCCCGGTAAAAAAGGCGCAAGCATCAGGGCGATTTTTTTAAGACCGCTAACTAGCTCCCGCAGTATTTCTTTGGCGGCCTCTTCGTCCGTTTTCACAAGTTTGAAAGGCTCTGTTTTTTGAATTCGCGAATCAAGTTTTGACACCAACTCCCAAATTTTATCCATTGCCCTGCTCAATTCAAAATTTTCCATAAATTTGTCAAAGTCGGAGACAACTCCTTCTTCTTGTTTGGACGACCCGCTCTCAAAATTCTCCCCGGCAAGATATTGCTCGCTCATTTTCATAATCCGCGCCGTCAGATTACCAAGTCCGTTCGCTAAATTGGCATTATAGGCATCCTTGAATTTTTCTTCCGTGATATCTCCATCCTCAAAAGGGGATATTTCCCGCAATAAATAATAACGGACGGCGTCCGCTCCGTATTTTTCAATTAAATCAAAAGGGTCAATAACATTTCCAGAACTCTTTGACATTCTTCTTCCTCCGGAAAGAAGAAAACCGTGAACCATTATTCTTTTGGGGAGCGCCAACCCTGCGGACAAAAGCATCGCCGGCCAAACAAGGGCGTGAAAACGCAAAATATCTTTGCCAATTAGATGCAAATCAGCCGGCCAAAACCTGTTAAATTTTTCTTGATTATCCGACCCGTAACCGAGGGCGGAAATATAATTAGAAAGCGCGTCGCACCACACATACATCAATTGAGATTCATCTCCGGGAACCGGAATTCCCCATCCGTCTAATTTCTCCGCCGGCCGGGAAAAACTTATATCTTCCGCACCTCTTTTAATCATGGATAAAATTTCATTTTTTCTCGCCGGCGGAATAATTTTTATTTCATCAATTTCAATCTTTTTTTTGATTATATCCGCATAACGAGAGAGCCTAAAAAAATAATTTTCCTCTTCAATCAGTTCGGGCTCCTTGCCGTGATAAGGGCACTTTCCGTCTGTTAAATCTTTTTCCGTAACATACGCCTCGCATCCGACGCAATAATAACCCTTATATTTCCCCTTATAAATGTCTCCGGCGTTGACTAAATTATTCCAAAAAGCGCGCGCTCCCATCCAATGTTTTTCCGGGTCAGAAGTGCGAATAAAACCATCATTGGAAATATTCAATTCCTTGATAAGTTTTTTGAATTTTTCCACATTCTCGTCCGTGAACTCTTTTACGCCCTTTTTCACCTCTTGTGCCGAACGGACTATCTTCAGACCGTGCTCATCAACACCCGTTAAAAAATAAACTTCCTTACCAAGAAGCCTTTCATGGCGCGCGATGCTGTCCGCCTGTATTTTTTCCAAAGCATGCCCGAAATGAGGGGGGCCGTTCACATAATCAATGGCGGTTGTGATATAGAATTTTTTCATTATGAATCTTTATAAATTATTGACTGCTAAAATGCGTGTGTTTCTTTTTTTTCTCAATATCCGCGATAAATTCAAAAAGAACGGCCATAATCGGAACGGATAAAAGCACGCCGAAAAACCCCCCTAATTCCGCTCCAATAATAAGAGCCAGAATCGTAATAATGGGCGGGATGCCCACTGTCTTCCTTATGACAAGAGGGTAAATAAGATGATTTTCAAATTGTTGGATTATAATATACAAAAGAATTACCGCCAGGGCGCTGGATGGATTTTGCAAAAAAGCGATGGCGATGGGGGGAATGGAAGCCAAAATGGGTCCGAATATCGGTATTAACTCAAATATGGCGGCGAGAAGAGCGAAGGTAAGGGCATAGGGAACCCTGAGAATGGTAAGCCCGAGAAAGACGAGGACGCCCACAAGCACACCTAACAATATCTGTCCTTTAAGCCAGCTTCCAATCTTATCGCGGGACCTGAACCAAAGATCAACGACATATTTTTCATGCGAAACAGGTGTTACAATCCGCAAAAAATTTTCAATACCTTTCTCTTGGACCGCAAGATAGAAAGAAAGAACGATAATGAGCGCAAAAGACAACGCTCCGCCAAAGGCGACGGTGGCCGCCTGAAAAAATCCGCTTGATATCTCTCCTATATACACTTTCGCGCTTTGAGCGAAACTGAGCAGCAGCCCTGAAATTGATGCCGGAAGTTCTGGTAAAAATTGCTGAATTGTCTTAAGCGCCAACGGTTTTTCCAAATATGACGGAGTGCTGACGGATAAATTTGATAATTCTGAAAAAATCGGAGGAATGACAAGATAAAACATAACCCCCATTATCGCGAAAACAATTAGGTAGACAAGAATTACCGCGAGAACCCTTGGAATTTTATATTTTTGGAACCATCGCGCCGCCGGCTCCACCCCTGAGGCGACCACCACGGAAAAAAGGACCACCGCGACTATGTCGCGAATAACATAGAGAAAAATAAAAAGAATCACCACTAAAATAGCCTTAAAAAAGGTTCCGGAGTTGATATTGATGTTTATTGTTTTGTCGCCACTCATTCCTTTTATAATTCGCTGAATAATTTTTTATAATACCTTTCTTGGCCGGTCGCGTTCAGATGGCGACCTATCACAGCCAAACTGATATTTTCTGATTTAAAGACGCTGTTTGCTATCTTAAGAATATCATCTTGGCTGACTTTTTCAATCGTTTCCAAGATTTTATCCGGTTGGAGAATTTTTTTGTAGAAGAGGTCCTGCTCTCCGTAAAAATCCGCCACATGGTCGGTAGTTTCAAGACTTAGCGCCATCTGCCCCCTTATATAACTCTTCGCGTCATTTAAAACCTTCAGAGAAACTCTGTTCTTTTTCAGCTCAGATAAAATATCTTTCATTTTTTCAATCGTTTTTCGCAAATTGGCGTGCGAGACCCCCGCCCTAAGATAGACAAGTCCGGTGTCGGTTTGAAGCCAATCATCGCTCCCAACATAATAAGCCAATCCGTTTTTTTCTCTTATTTCAGAAAAAAGAAGTGATGATGAATTCCCTCCTAAAATAACGGACAAAACGCCAAGCGCGTGGCGTCTTTCATCAAACATATCAAATGCCCTAAAGCCGAGCGCCAGATGAGTTTGGTCGCTCTTTTTATTGAAAATTTCAATACGCGGACTTTTTTGATTTTGTTTCGTTTTTGTCGCGGAAATTTTCGCGCCTTTTTTTGTTTTTACAAAGGCTGATTCTACTTTCTTGAAAACTTTTTCCGAGTTGATTTTTCCTGCCACCACGATTTCCATATTTTTTGCGATATAATTACCGGCGCGATATTTTAAAATATCGGAACGCTTTATTCCGCCAACACTTTTTTTATCTCCCAAAACGCTTCTTCCCGCAGGTTGGTTGCCAAACATCAACGTCAATAACAACTCTGCCACTTTCCGTTGCGGTAAATCTTCATACATTGCTATTTCTTGCAAAATAACGCCACGTTCCTTATTTATTTCTTCCTCTTTGAAAATCGGATTCAAAAGCAAGTCGGAAATAACATCAAGCCCCACGTCAAAATATTTAGACGCCAGTTTAACCCAAAAACCCGTTATTTCGTAACCAGTAAAAGCGTTATGGCTCGCCCCCACTCTGTCCAATTCTTTATATATATCGCCGGCAGTTGGTCTTTTTTCCGTTCCTTTGAAAAAAAGATGCTCTAAAAAATGAGAAATTCCACTGAGCCGTTCGCTTTCATTTTTTGATCCCACTCCAACCAAAACCTGAATGGTCACCGCCTCGGAATTTTTCATAGGAACAACGGTAACGCGCAAACCATTGCTTAAAACTTTCTTTTCAAACTTAAACATAAGCCTATAATAGCATAAAAGGAGAATTTTGTTTTTATTTTAGATTTTTAGGCGGGATGCCAGCTCTTCAATTTTCACCCTTTCCTGTTCGCCAGTGTCGCGGTCGCGAAGGGTGACGGTATTGTCTTCCAGCGTGTCAAAGTCAACCGTTACGCAATATGGCGTCCCGATTTCGTCCTGCCTGCGGTATCGTTTGCCGATATTTCCGTTGTCGTCAAAAACAACAGGTTGGATTTCTTTTTTTATCATTTCGTAAACTTCTCTCGCCTTCGCGACCAACTCCGGCTTATTTTTAAGGAGAGGAAAAACCGCCGCCTTAATCGGAGCGATTTCCGGTTTGAATTTCATAAACACCCTCTTGCCGCCGGACATTTCGTCTTCGGTGTAAGCTTCACAAAACGCCGCCAGCAAAGCCCTGTCCACCCCGAACGACGGCTCTATCGCATGCGGGACAAATCTTTCTTTTGGTTCCTCGTCGTAATAGTCAATTTTGTGGTTTTTTAGGTCAAAATCTCCGCGGTACGCCAATCCGACAACCTCGTCATCGCCGAACGGATACTTGTAAAAAATATCTATGGTCCTTTTTGAATAATGCGCCAAATCATCTTTGGGAACTTCAAAATCGGAAAGACTCCCCGCGGTGATTCCGATACTTTCCAGCCAACCGTGAATCTCCGACCGCCAATGCTCAAAAACAGTCTGCCAATCTTCATCATTCTTGGGCGGTTTTATGAAATACTCAATCTCCATTTGCTCAAATTCCCGCACGCGAAAAAGAAAATCTCCGGGGGTGATTTCGTTCCTGAACGATTTTCCGATCTGGGCGATGCCGAACGGAAGTTTCGGGTGCATTGAATCAACGACATTTTTGAAATTTACGAAAATCCCTTGAGCCGTTTCGGGACGAAGATAAATTTGGGAGGCGGTGCCCTCAACCGCCCCAATAAAAGTTTTGAACATCATATTGAATTGCTTTTCTTCCGTCAGCTCCCCTCCGCACTCGGGGCACTGTCGGACGGCTTCGTTTCCGTCCCCACCCCGAAGTCGGACTTCGGGGACCCCGAAGTCCGACTTCGGGGTGGGGGAAATTTTATCAGCCCTGAATCTTTTGTGGCATTTCTTGCATTCAACGAGAGGGTCGGAAAAACCCGCCGTATGCCCGCTCGCCTCCCACACTTTGGGGTTCATCAAAATGGCGGCGTCAAGTCCGAACATATCCTCCCTGTTCAGAACGAATTTTTTCCACCCACGAATTTTTTATGTTGTTTTTCAGCAAAACTCCGAGTGGACCGTAATCCCAGACGCCCGCCAACCCGCCGTAAATTTCCGAGCTCTGATACACAAAGCCTCTCCTTTTGGCAAGGCTTACGATTTTTTCCATTTTACCGTCAATATTGGAACTTTTTGAATTTATGGGTTTCATTTTACTTCGTCTAATACTAAAATCTTTCTCTGTTTTTCTTCGCGACAATTCCTATTCAACCACCTTCTCTTCCTCCCTGTTAAATACCGGGTCATTCTGCAAAAGTGTCGTCAAAGAATCTTTTTGTTCCTTAAACATCTCGCCGGTAAAATTATCACGTTCTTCTATGCTTGGAGATATGAGTAACACCGCCGAATTTCCTATTTGACTCACGCTCGGAGCCAAGGCAACTTGAAAGGAAATCTCCTTCGCAGGACTGATAATGCCGGTTCCGGAAGGAATATTTCCGACATTCCAGACAACTTTTCCGGAAGATTCGTCAAAGGAAATATCAGCGTCTTTTTGAGAAATATTTCCCGTCCAACGAACATACGAAGGAAGACCCGCTTCTATCTTAACTCCCGAAAAATCATTCACAGCATCTCCCAAAGACCAAACAATCGTATAGGTTGTTTCTTTCCCAGCCCGTGGTGGCATTGGACCCGTATTTTTAAAGGAACCTGAATAATGCAGGGCCATATTCGCGAATTGGAGATGCGACCCGATTTTTACTTCTTTGCTTATTTCATTTTTAATTTCTTTTTTCTCAGCTCCTTCCATAACCGCGTAGCCTTTTATTTTACCGTTTAATTCAATGACAAAATTTTTATCGGAAAGATTTTTAACGGGAAGGGGGTTAAGAATGGAAAAACTGAATCTTGCCCTTCCTGTTTCTCCCGGTTCAATTGTTGCCAAAGAAGGCATACCGGAAGAATTCCAAACAAGTGTCTTGTCAAAAGTTCTGTAAAAGCCCCTGCTTACGGAGATGGATCTTTCGTCAAGAACGGAACCGAGAATTTTCATTTCAATGGAAACATTTCTCATGGGAACGGCGAGGTTATTCTTCCATGCCACTTCAAAACGCAAAGAATCTCCGGCGAGAGCCGAATAGTTATCAAGGTTCTTCCCGTTCGCGAATAAATCCAATTCAACAAAGGGTTTCTTAACGATGAGCGAAGCGACTGACGCTCCATAGGGCAAAAAATCTCCCTCCGAGTTTTCAAACCCGACCGTGGCGCGAAACGCCTTTTCTTCAAGATCTTGACCTTTAACAACCCCTTTGACAGATATCTCTCTTTCTTGGGAGGAAGCCAGGTCGCCTATTCGCCATGTATTGTTCATATCGCTCGGTTCCGGAACGGCGCCGGTAAAATGAAAACCTGAAGGATATTCCAGTCTCAAAACCAAGCCCCTGGCGATTGTTGAGGAATTTGAAACGATGCCGATTTTCACTTCCGTTGCCTGCCCGGCGTTTACCTCTTTGGGAACAGTCAAGGAAACTCCTATCGCCGGCCGGGAAATTTTAATTTTATATTTAGCTGTTTTCGCAAAAATCGCATTGGAGTGCGCCAAACGATATTCAAGGGTGGCGGTTACCGTTTTCTCTTCGTCCTGTTTTCCAAAGAGCGCTATTTCTACCGTTTTTTTTGCCGATTCGCCGATCCCCATTGAACCCAATTCATAGCGTTTGCGTTTCATCTCAACACCGTCCGGAGAGAAACTTCCCTCGGGAAAATCCAAAATTATATCCGCCATGTCAATTTCACTTTTATTTTTATTCAAAACCGAAACGTCAAAACCAATTACTTCGCCTCCTTTCGCGTAAGCCGGGCCTCTTATTTCCATCTCAATGTTTCTGGAAGAAATAATATTTGATTCGCCCATCCATAAATAGAGCAAGGCGGTTACGGACACCAAAAAGAAAAGGCTGGATAATATGAGAATAATCTTCAAAGGACGAAAAAGAGATTTCTTTTTTTTTCCTGAATCTTTCCAATAAGAAAGAGGGAGTTCTTCTCTCCTGCCATAAACTCCCGGTCTCTTCCCCCTGCCTTTAAATCTCTCGTTTTTTTGATAGAGGCGTTTCTTTAATCTTTTCAAGTTATCTTCTTTCATATTGGTTATTATATCACAACATACTTTCTTTTATAGCCTTATTGATGGCGGATACCGCCTCTCTTTCGGAAAGTCGCTCGTTTTTATCCACATATCCCAATTCGCCAAGAAGAGCCAGTGAAGTTGAAATTTCAAATTTTCTCAAATCTCCGCCCTCCAAGCCCTTTTTCGCCAAAAAAGAAGCTGTCTCCTTTATTTGATTCCATAGAAATAAGTTACTGCTCTCGCCTTGAACCATTCTGTCCACGAGTCCGGCGAAACGCGAAAACGAAACGAGTTTTTCCGGGCTGAGAAGAATCGCCTTAGAGTTAAAAGACTCCTCGGCGTTAAGAATTTTCCAGTAGCCTCCGTTTGTTATCAGCCCAAAACTGGAAAAAGAAAAGAGGTCCAAGTTATAGCGAAGTTTTGATTTCAAATTGCGGACTCCGCGCGCCACCGCCCTTATTTTCCCGAAATCTCGGGTAAACAGCGTAAATAATCTGTCCGCTTCGCCAAAATCGGTCTTATTCAAGACGACCCCCTCGGTTTGGTAAATGATATGAGACATTGCGCAAATCTTTATTTCCAAGGAAATTTTATCTTAATAGGCAAGGCAAATCCTGAGGCGGCTTTATGTCCTCCTCCTCCGAATTTTTCCGCCATCTTTGCGACATCAATTTCCCCGTTTGATCTCAAGGAAACTCTTATGGTTCCTTTTTTATAAGACCAGACGACCCCCACCGTCTTTTTCCCTCCAACGAGCAAATGCCCCAGATCCGAAGCCCAAACGGGAGAATTAACGACCCGAACTTTTTTACCCAAAAGCGTCGCGTCCTCGGCTTTTGTCAAAATTCTGCCGATTAAGTTTTTGCGATACTTCATAATGACGGCTCCTTCGGTTATATACTTTTTTCTTCTCTCCGGCTTCTCAAGATCTGAAGCAATCCTGCTCCAAACTTTAAAGTCATAATCATAAAGATCCAGCGAGAGCGCCATTTCCTTACTGCGAGGAACCTTGAATTTCCAGATATCCACGTCCTCTATATATTTCAAGAGCCGGGGAGTTTTTTTCTCGGGATGAAAATATTTCCAGCTCAAAACCGAACCGGAATGGTTGAGTTTAAAAACACTTCCGGGAACGCTTTCCACGACACTCTTCCCCGTTATGTGGTGGTCTATAATGACTACTTCTTTGTTCCCCCTGATTAACTCTTCCGTCAAAGGGGCCGTGTAGCAGAAGTCCACCAAAAAAATTTTTTTGTTCTTAAGTCCTTTGGGAAGAGGGGCGTGCTGTTCCACTCCAATGTATTCCGCTCTTTCCTTAAACTTCATCCAAGCCGCCCAAGCGGCGCCAAAACCGTCCGGACAGTTTTTATGGTATAAAATAACAATCGGTTTCATAACTTCCATTATACAAAAATATGCCAAAGTTCATAGGAGGCGGCGACAGTGATGCCGATAAGGGCGATGATTTCAATAAAAGGGCGGGGACGCATACGTCCACTGAGATCCGCTCTGAGCAAGCCGGCTGAATCCCCTTTTTTGATTACCTCTCTTAATTTCCTCGCCATAAAAATAATAAAGATTCCAAAAACGCCCAGACCCACGGCTCCTATAACGGAAAGAATGGACGCGAAGCCGACCGCCCCTAAAAGAAAAAGAATTAAGGGAGGAAGGACGACCAAAAGCCAAGCCGCAAACTTCGGAACCCCATAATCATATTTGAATATGTTTTTCATATCCTCTCCCATGGCGAGAAAAGAAGTGAAAACGGCAAGAAAACCGATGAAGGAACCGGCAAGAAGCGCCTTTAATCCAAGCACCTTGGAAAGTCCCGAAAGAGCGTCCGGTGCGGTATCCGCGCCTGATACGCCCATAACCGCTAAGACGAACAAAAAATAAAAGAAGGAAGAAAGAACGATGCTTATTGCAATCATACGCTTAAAATGAGTCACCGAAGATTTTGCAAAGATGTCTCTCGCCTCGGGAAGAATGGCAAAAGCGCTCAAAGAGAAAATCCATATTCCATAGGGTAAAAACCAATTTCCGCTAAAGTCAAAATTAATACCCGATAATAAATTCACCGCTCTTATCTCAGGAAGAGCGGTAAAGAGAAGATAAAGAACAAATCCAAAAAGAGGAATAGTCAGATAAAAATTTATTTCGGCTATTTTGGAAATATTTAAAAGCAAGAGAAAGGCGGAAAGAATAAAGAAGAAAATTGAAATCTCAAGTTTGTAGGCGCCTCCAAAAAAATTAGAGAGGAAAAGTCCTCCCAATAGGCCGTAAATAAGCAGGGTTCCGTAGTAAGTTGCCAGTGTCGTTAAAAAAGCGAATTGTTGCGCCCTCTTTCCCAAAAACATTCCCACATATCCGGTAAAGCGGTGTTTGCCTTTTGTCAAATGAGTAACTTCGGCGTATAAAAAGTGCAAAAAAATCATCAAGAAAAACGCCAGAACAAAATTAACCGTTCCCCAGAACAAACCCGCGCGGGAAAAGCCGTAAGGTAAGGCGAACATACCCGCTCCGAACATCATGCCGACCATCATTCCTATCCCTTTCAGATAAACTCCGGCACTAATTTTACTTTTGTTCATCATATTCTAAATTGGCATCACAAAAATTATTTACGAAAATAAAATTAACCAGAGGCTGAAACTTTGGCGTAATTTGCGACACTTGTTTTCCGCAAAAGAATTTATTTGGCAAGCTTGTCTTTCTTGACGAGTTCAATCACTTTTTCAACCAAGCGTTTCGGATCGCTGTCAAAAACGACCTTCCCGGGACCGCGGTGAGCTCTCTCAATAACTTCTTTTATGGTTTCATCCATTTCCCAGTCTCCCTCCAAGACTCCTATCGGTTTATCATCCTCAAAAGCGATGGTAAATTCATTGAGCGTTCCCATCCTCCCGCAGCCGACCAAAACGGCGTCCGCCGAACGGGTGAGCAGAAGATTTCTGCCTGAATAACCGAAACCGGTAAAAATAATCAGGTCAAGATATTCTAAGGGAAGTTTGTATTTTTCCGTATGTTCTCTTTCGGAAGAAGCGGGAGAAATGCCGATTGAGATTCCGTCAATCTCTTTGGCGCCCATGGCTGCCCAAAGAGGAAAACCGGTGGTGGCTCCCGTAACCAAAGCACAATTATGGCGGACGACTTCTCTGCCCAACTCTTTCGCCTTTTCCAGCGCCCCCTCGCCACAATGACCTGTTTCAGCCGCTCCTGAAACACATAGTTTAATTTTTAGATGCAAATGACGTTCATCACTCATATTATAATTGTATCATAAATCCAAAATAAATGAATCTCCGACTTTTGGAGCAATCGCATCCACCCCCAAATGATCCCGCAATCGCTGAACAAAAAATAAAGATGATTTCGGTTCTCCTTGAACGACAAACACTTTTTTGAGAGTGTCAACGCTCCCGCTTACGAAATCAAAAAGGTCGTTCATATCCGGATGAGCCGAATAGCCGTGAATGGATTCCACTTTGGCTCTTACGGAAATGGTCTCCCCCAAAATCTTCACGGTTTTTTCTCCCTCCAACAAACGCCTGCCCAAAGAGCCGGACGCTTGATAGCCAATAATCAAAAGCCTATTCTTCGGATCGGAAAGATAACGCCGTTCATGATGAATTATTCTTCCCCCGTTTGACATACCGGATCCGGCGATGATTATTTTCGGCGCCGGGACATTATTGATTTGTTTTGATTCATCCGTTCTTAACGTCATCTTTAGTCCGGGAAATTGAAAGAGGGAGTCCCCGGAACGAAGAATTTCCTTGGCGCGGTCGTTGTAATATCTTGAATATTTCTTGTAAATAATCGTCGCCTTTATCGCCAAGGGACTGTCAAGAAAAATCGGCACTCGCGGAATGCGACCGTTTTCAACAAGTTCGTCAATCTGAAAAAGGAGTTTTTGAGTGCGTTCAAGCGAGAAAGCCGGAATCATCAGGACTCCCTTTTCATGCACGGTATTCTCAATGGCTCTTTCCAGCTTGAGTTTGGTGTCAGTTGATTTTTCGTGCTCGCGGTCTCCATAAGTGCTTTCAACGCTAAGATAATCAATGTCGCTTATTTTCTCCATATCCCTCAAAATCGGATTGGGAGGATTCCCAAGGTCTCCACTAAAGAGTATTTTCTTTCCTCCCCGAGAAATTTCTATCATCGCCGAACCGAGAATATGCCCCGCTTCCCTGAAATTTATTTCAAAATCCCCAACCTGCAACCTGTTGTGATAATCAACGGTTTCCCATAATTTCATCGCGTCATCAACATCATCTTCGGAGTAAATTGTTTCTTCCTTGCTTTTTCTCGCTTCCTTTCTCATCACTCCCAAACTGTCAATGAGCATTAATTTTCCGAAATCGCGTGTTGGAGCGGTGGAAAATATTTCCCCCTTAAAGCCCTCTTTCACCAATTTGGGAATCCTCCCCACATGATCAAGATGGGCGTGAGTGACAAAAAGCGCGTCAATAGAAGCGGGATTGTAAGGGAAAGGCTCTTTGTTTCTTTCCTCACTCACTCTTGTCCCTTGAAAAAGCCCGCAATCAACGAGCATTTTCATTTTGTCCGTTTCTATCAAATAGTTTGAGCCGGTTACGCTTCCCGCTCCTCCGTAAAATGTGACTTTAATCTTTTGATTCATTTTTTTTTAATTCTTTTTTAAAACCTTTAATGAAAGCAAGTCCGGCGAGTAAGCCACCGAGTAAATCAAAGAAGAGGTCTCCCATCGTATCCTGCAATCCAATTTGATTAAAACCGGCGACCGCTCCCTTGCCCGTTAAAAAATCAACACAAAACTCAAAAATTTCCCAACCGACCCCTACCAACGCCGCAAAAGAGACGGCGACCAGCAAAAAAACGGGAAACGGCAAACGAATATCTTTCGCCTTTTTGGAATAGAAGACAAACCACGCCGCCACGAACGCCAACCAAGCTCCCCCTAAAAAATGTAAAACATTATCAAACCACCATATTCTCCAATACAGGGAATAGTAAAGAGCAAAGGAGTGCAATAAAAAGATAAAGACAACCAACGCCACTGTAAAATACGCGAATTTTTTCTTTGAAAACATTGTCTTCTTATTATACAGCAGTTCTTTCCAAAAAGAAAAACCGTCAAGGCGGTTTTTCTTTTAGATCGCCGGAAACGAACTCTCCCAGCGTTTCGCCAGGTGGGTGCCCGCATAGCTCCGCCAAGGCGGAACAGGATATAGGGCTCCCTACGAGAATAACTTAGTCTAGGAAGTTATATCTCCAGCGACCTGTCTAAAATTGTAGCACTCTCGGAGCCAAGTTTCAAAGTCTTTATTCTACCTTAATGTATAAAGACTTTACGGAAAATGTTCCCTGTTAGCGGTTCACTCCGCCCTCGCCGGTTTGCGCCTCATAAACGGACTTCTCCCCGCTCGGCAGTGTGTATTCCAGTTCGGTGTCGGATATCCAGTTCGGCTTGAAGCGGTGGGAGGAATCGGCGGAGGAGATTACTTTCTTTTCTTTGGTGAAAAGGTTGTACACGGTGAGGTTTTTCTTTTCTCCTTTCTCTCTCGCTTCCTTCTCCAATCGTTCAACCACTCCGGCGAACCCGGAAAAGGAAGGTATGTCGGCGTAGGCGACCCAGCCTCCGAAGCTCCACGCTCTTTCCACTCCGGCGGGGATGTCTTTCGGCAGGGGGAGGATGTCTGTTTTCCGCGTTTTCATTTCAATTCTGTAATACGCCGTTTCTCTGGCGCCGTCGTAGATGTCGCCCCAGAAATATCTTCCGTCCGGAGTGAAGATTCCCAATCCGATACTGCCCGGCATGACATCCGGATGTTTTTCAAGGATGTCTTTGAGTTTCAGTTCGTAAACGTCTTCTTTGGTGTCCAGGTCCTTGATCACGAGGGCGTAGTCGTCCTTGCCGAGGTAGCTTTTAATGAGGAAGACGTATTTCTCGTCCGGGGAAACGCGGAAGTCGGAACTGAAAAAATTTTTGTAACCCCTCATACCGCCAACTGAATCAGTATCTAATAGCACCAGTTTTTTTATCCCCCGCATAATCATATTTCCATAGTTCCGCCCTATAACCAGCTAATGTTTTTTGAATAGTATAATCGTAATTAAACGACCTAACGGCATACACCCCGCATTTATGCAGTTCTATTGGGTGATAATGTTGAACTTGCAAAATATCTATTTGAAAATTAAATTTTTCTTTTTGTGATTTTTTATCTTTTATGCTTATTATGGCCACGCCTTCTCCTCCTGTTGTTTCTTGTTGTTTGATCTCATAACTCGCCACCTCGTCCTTCCCCAAACAACCGCTCCTTTCGGTTTGCTTTGGGAATTCACGGAGGACTGTTTTCCGATTTTGCGCGAACCAATACAGCCCTCCGGACGCCAGAAGGGCGAGAGCGATTAAGGTTAAAACAATTTGTTTCTTTTTCATAATGTTTTAAAATTCAAAACCCAAAGTTCCGGATTTGGTCGCTAATTTAACGATAACAATGCCGGATAAGGTTTGTTTCGTTCATTTAAATTTCATTTCAAGAATTTAAATGAAGCGAGAATTCGGTTGAAGGTGTCCTCGTATTTTTTTTCTGTGCCTAAAATCATCCAATACTTTCCGAATTGGAAATCTATACTAATCTGTGTAGCATTTTCAAACTCATACTCATATTTTACAGCTTTGGTATTCGCAATATTTATGATTGATGTCCTCGTATTCAATTCTTTGAATTTGCTAACGGATCTACTAGCGAAGTCCGGCGTTACAATATTTAAAAGAAAAGGAGGAGAAATTGGATTAGGATAACCATTCTCTTCAGGTGAGCTACCAATCAAATTAAATTTACTAAATGGACCATAAAAAGTATTTTCATAAAAGAGCCAGTTTTTGGGGTACTTAAATTCAAAGTTAAATTCTATATTATGATAAGTTTTAGAAGTTATAGTTTTTTGAACAGCAGGTGGCTGCTTATTATAAAACTTAAATGTAAAGATTATTTGATTAAAAATATTTTCGTATTTTTTCTCTGAATCCAAAATTAATTTGTACTGACCAAGTGGCAACACTATTGCAACCCTAGATTGTTTATTGAATTTATATTCATATTTTAACCCGGCAACACCATTAACCCTTATTTCTGACGCGGGATTTTTAACTTCATAAAATAATTTTGTCAAACGTTCAGCACGACTCGCTGTTATAATATTCAGCATAAATGGCGGAGAAAAACTATAAATTAAATGTTTTTGTTGTGATGGAATACCTGTTAAATAAAACTTACGCACTTTTCCATTGATGAAAGTTTCATCTATAGACCAATCTTTCGGATACTTAAATTCAAAACCCCACTTCTCATTACGGTAGATTTTAACTTCCGGTGTAGTGGTGGCTTGAATGGACAACAAAGAAGTTTTACTTGAAGTATCAGGGGTTTCTTTTTTGTTTTTTTGCGCAGTAAGGTAATACAAGCTAACACCCAGAAAAATAGTGGTAAAAGCAAGAGTTAAAACGACTATTATTGTATTTTTACTTATCATGTCTATAGTGTTTATGATTGAGAATGACCCGTAATATATGCTTTCCTTCAATTTTTGTGCCATCAAAAAGTTGGGCGGTAAATAAAAGCGGCACTTCTCCATCGGTAGAGATATTGGCTAAATCCCTAATGTTAAATTTTGCAATTAATGTCGGGGTATTATTATCACTCTTGTATTCATTCTTTTTTTTATGATTTCCCGTTTTTTGTTTTTTATTCTTTTCTTTAATTTTAGATAAACCAGTTTCAATAAATGTCTTTATCGGATGAGCGTCAGCAAGCATAATTGTAGCAGGATCAATGTCGTTTATAGTAACACCAAATCCCAGATCTATTTGCAAGAAAACGGTAAGAACTCCCTCAACCCCGGCGCTTCCTTCCGACATATAAATTCCGGTGTCGCTGTTTCCTGAGATAACATTTCCGGAAATAATATTTCTGTCTGAGTCTTCAATATCAATGCCTATGAAAGAACTTGATATGCGAAGATTTTTTACGGTAACCCCGGTCCGCCACCTGAGCGAAACCACGCTACCAAATTCGCTTCCAATAATGGAACGTCCGTTTCCGTCAAGCGTGATATTATCGCTTTCTATCAAAAAACCGCCGTCCACGTCGGCAGTCAAAAGGCATGTTTTTGTTGAATTATTCCAAACACCGACGGAAAGACAATCTCCGCCAGTTGCGTTGTCGGATATTGAAAATGTTTGCGCGGAAGCAAAGAAAGGAAAAACGGCAAGTGTCGCCGTAATCGCCGAAAGATAAAGGAATCGGATTATTCTTCTATTATTCATTAAAAGTATCGCGCTTGCCGTCAACCGGCAAATTTACCTTTATTATACATCCCGCGAAAAACAAACCCAACCGTTCCGGCCTGGATTGGCTTGTTAACCTTTACTTTTTCGCCAAATATGGCATCATCTAAACAGATTAAGGAACTTAATAAAATAAAAAGGAGGTGATTTGCTCTGGAAAATATTCTGAGGATAAGCGCCCAAACACTTGGGCAAATGGGTTTTCTTTGGAAAATCCTCGCTTTCTCTCTTCTGGGGCTAATCGCCTCGGAAATAATTTTCAAGGGATTCCCCGGTTTTGTGAAAATTGCCGGACGCCCGCTAAGAGGATTGACGAGAATATGCGGACTGCCGGAAGAGGTTGGGTCACTCTTATTATCTTCCCTGTTCACATCTACCATGGTAACCAACACGGTTTTGGTCGCGCGAAGAGGGGGGGGAAAATTGAGCGAACGGCAGATGGTGACGGCCGCCATTCTCAACTCCGTTCCGGCGTATGTGAGAAGAATCATAGTTTTTCTGATGCCGGTGTTCGTCCCTCTGTTTGGATGGGTATTCTTCCTTGGAGTGGTTTTTTGCCACCTACTTGTCATGGCCGCGAAAATAACCTTTTGTGTTTTTTACGGGAGAGGCGAAAGAAAAATGTTCGCGCCCACAACAAAGAGCGAAGAAGATATTTCGTTGCCTCCGAAGATTTCTCTGAGAGGCTTGCCGAGACTTCTCAGAAAACCATTGAGAATGTTTTTTAAGATATCTTTGAGTTTGGTGGCCGCGACCTTCCTCGTTCTGTTTTTTATAAACGCGGGGTTGCTGGGGAAAATCGCCGTTCCCGTCCTTTATCCACTCTTGAAACTCGTCGGGCTTTCGCAATCGCTGTCTTCCGCCTTGATAGTTTTCTCGGCGGGAAATATAATTGTGGGAGCGGGAGTTTTTCAAACACTGCTCGCTAACGGGACGCTGGCTATTCGCGAGGTTTTTGTCGGGGTGGTTTTCGGGATGTTAATCAGCCAGCCCGCCATCGTATTGAGGCATGTCCTTCCTAATCACCTCGCGGTGTTTGGAAGAAAAGCGACCTCAAAGATAATCGGCTATTCTCTCATTATTGTTATTTTGGTGAGAGCGATAACCTTTTATCTTTTCAAAATCATTTTGCTTTAAAACCCCTTTCGCCGAAATCGGCAAAAGGGGTTTGTTTTTATCCCGGTGTTTTTTCCTTTTAAGAATGGCAGGGGAAAATTACTCCAGAAGACCGTCCAGATTTACATCATACAATATTCTTTCCTGCGCCAATTTGTAATTCACTATCTCTTCCGGTTTGAACCAATGATTGATTTCATTCTCAGCCTCCCCCGTTGAACCGGACGCGTGAATCAAATTTCTTACCGCCCTGCCATCGGCGTCCGCCATTTGATAAGAGTCCAAAACAAAATCTCCGCGGATGGTTCCGACATCTGACGAAAGGGGCTCGGTCCCACCCACCAGTTTCCTGACTATTTTGACGGCGTGAGCGCCTTCCCAAACCATCGCCACAAGCGGACCTTTGACCATATAATTTTTCAAGTTTTTCAAAATCGCTTCCGTAATCTCAAACGGATCTTCGGATGGAGGCTTCAGTCCTTTTTTCTTGTAGCTTTCAATCGTTTTTTCCCCGGTAATTCTTCTCCACTCCGGATCAAGAGTGTAGTGCTTCTCTATCTGTTCCTCGGTGGCGACCATCATTTTTACCGCCGCCAATTTCAGACCGATCCTCTCAAAGCGCTTCGTAATTTCTCCAATCATTGACCTCTGAACGCCATCCGGTTTGATAATGACCAATGTTCTCTCTTTTTTGGGATGAATTTTATTTTCCATAGTTTCCATTTTACGAAAAACGGCGGTAATTTGCAAATTTAAACGCAAAAATGCCTATTTATCCACTTTTATTTCTTCGCCATCGCTTTTCATCCTTATGGTTCCAAGGTTAATTGTGCTCAAAATGGAAATTTCAAATTTGTTCAGCAAATCAATCGTTTCTTTGTGCGGATGTCCGTAACGGTTGCCCGCGCCGGCAGAAATTATCGCGTATTCGGGAGAAACGGCGCTGAGAAAAATATCCGAGGTGGATGTCCTGGAACCGTGATGCCCTACTTTCAAAACATCGCTTTTGAGTCCGCCTGCCGGCGGACCTCCGAGAGAAACAAGATATTTCTCCATTTTTTTAGGAGAGTCTCCTGTGAGCATAAAGGAGGTGTTTCCGTAAACGAGTTTGGCGACAATGGAGGCGGTGTTCGTGTCCACGCCTGAAACATCGCGGTCTGGAAGAAGAATATCAATACGCGCTCCGTCTCCCATATTTATTCTCATTCCCCTCCTCGCCAAAATTTTCGGAATTTTTTTCTCGGCGATAACTTTATTCAGCTCCCTGTAAACGGCTGAATTTGATCTCGCGCCCGGCTCCATTGCCAAGCCGATGTCATACCTTCTCGCCACTTCAACAAATCCTGCAATATGGTCTTTGTCCGGATGTGATTCAATTATCATATCAATGGAATGGTCATAAAACGGCATTATTTTTGAAAGCTCCCGCAAAACGGCGTTGTTCGGGCCGGCGTCCAGCAAAATTTGATTCCCGTTCGGCGCTTCAATAAAAATGGCGTCGCCCTGCCCGATATCCAAAAAGGCGACCGACAACCCATCCCGCGTTTCCGCGTAAACGGCGTACCAAACGAACACGGTCAGCAAAAACATCGCCCCGAGAAACCAATATTTAAAATTTTTCATTGAAATCCTCATTTGTGCTACAATTCTAACATAAACAAAAGGTCTCTTAATAAATTAATTATTGAATAAAAAATATTATGGCAAATGTAAAAGAAAAAAATGAAGTTTTTAAGTGCAATATCTGCGGGAATATCGTTGAGGTTTTACATGTCGGCGGTGTTGAACTTTTTTGTTGCGGACAGCCAATGGAAAAGTTCTCGGAACAAAGCGACGGAGAAGAGGGCTCCGAAAAACATATTCCCATGATGCAAAAAAGTGAAGCGGGAATTAAAGTTAAAGTCGGCGCGACCGCTCATCCGATGGAAGAAAGGCACTATATTGAATGGATAGAAATCATCTCCGACGGAAAAGTTTGCAAAAAATTTCTTAACCCCGGCGAGGCGCCGGAAGCCGATTTCGCGATTTCATCTGAAAATATCGTCGCGCGCGCGTACTGCAACGTTCATGGTCTGTGGAAATCATAGATTCATTTTTCTCTTGTTCTCTTGGCGCGCATAGGGATATCGGCTTTGTTGTCTTTACCCTTTTTATAACCCCTGTATTTTAATACGAAGTGTTGCATTTAATGGTTGAGCCTATGCAACCTGATTTTTTCTTGTGTTTCGCCTGTTTAATTTGTAAATCAAGAAGCCGTAAAGAATATACACCGCCAGCGTAAGCCAGAGGGGAAAGTTGGAAACATTAAACGACGCGAACGGAAGTTTGGCGAATGTTTCCACCACTCCGAGTTCGTAACGCAGGAAGGCGAAACTTATCCAGCCGAGGGGAACACTCAGAAGGGCGGAAAACATTCCAACGGCTCCGGTGATAAATCCGAAAAGCATCGTTGCCGGGACAAAAATCAAAACCAAAAGATTGACAGGGACGCTCACGACGGAAAACATCCCCATTTTATAAAGAAGCAAAGGGAGGACAAAAATCTGCGTCGCCAGCGTGGCGGAAAAAATCTCGCGAAATTGAAATTTCTTCGGTATGAAATGGAGTTTTTCTTCAATTCGCGGAGCGAGAAAAATGATGGCGAAGGTCGCCAAAAATGAAAGCTGAAACCCCGCGTCAAAACGCAGAATTTTCGGGTTGTGCAAAACCATAAAAAATCCCGTGAGAAAAAGCGCCCAGGTTATTTCGTAAACCCTCCCCGTCGTTCTCGCTAAAACGACCAGCAATGACATCAGCGAGGCGCGAACCACCGTGGCGGAGGCGCCGGTCATTACGGCGAATAAAATAATGCCCAAAACCCCCAAACTTGTCGCGAAAACTGTCGGCAAAAAAGACACGGCTCGCATAACCGTGTCCGCCACGAGAGAAATGTTGTAGCCGGAAAGGACGACGATGTGAATAATCCCCGTTTTTCTGAAATCTTCCAAAAGGTTTTTCCCAATCGCCCGCTTGGCGCCGACAGTGAGCCCGCCCATAAAAGCGGCGTACGGCTCGGGGATAACCTTGGACAGGGCGGAGAGGTATTTCGCTTTCAAGGCGAACATTTGACGTTTCACCCAGCTTCCTTTTCCGCGCGCGACAAGATTTATTTTCGGATAAAGCATCTCGTAATAGATGTCGTCTTTCGCGAGATAACCCGCCCAATCAAAATCGCCACTGAAATTCTCCGGTTTTTTCAGTTTCCCAGATACGCTCAGTTCATCTCCGTATTCAAACTCCGGGTAATGTTGAGCGTAAACGAGAATTTTCACATTGTCCGTTTCCACTATCAGGCGGGTATTTTTCTCCCGTTCGTCCGGTTCATCAACCACAATCCCCGACAACTCCGTCTTTCCCCCAGAGGCGATAGTTGATTCAAACCGGCTCAAATTCGGAGGGGTGTCTTTGATTTCATAGCGCGCCATCCCAAAACCGGTGGCGATTAAAAAAATCGCGAATGAAGCCATCAGCTTTCGGGCTCCAACTTTCCCGATGGACAAATCGGTCTGCCTATCGGTTATCAGCGAAACGACAAATAAAACACAAAAAATCCCGCGAACGCCCAGCCAAGATTCAAAAAAGAGCGGAGTAGAACTCCGCCGATAAAACCCGCCAATAAAATCGCCATCCGCTTTTGACTCATATTTTAAAAATCAAAACATAGCTTTTGTTTCTTTCGCATTCATTGCCTCGTTTGCCAGCCGGTCCGCCTCTTTATTCTTTTCGCGCGGAATTTCGGTGAATGAAATTTTTCCGAGCTCCATTCTCAAATTCCATATTTTTATGAACAATGGAAAAAGTTTTTCCTCTTGAATCTTGTATTTTCCTCCAAGCTGGCGCGCCACGAGCTGGCTGTCCATCCTTATCTCAATTTCCATTTTTTTCGCTTTCTCTTTCCCGAACAGATGTTTTACTTTTTGCAAGGCAAAAATGACGGCCTCGTATTCCGCCTCGTTGTTGGTCCGCGTTCCGATGTCTTTTGAGTATTCCTTTATGACGGAACCTTTTCCATCCGCGATGACAACGCCAACCCCCGCCAGCCCCGGATTCCCCCTTGACCCGCCATCCGTATAAATGATTATTTTTTTGATTTCTTTCGCCATTTTTTTATTTCGCCGTTTCTTGATTATATACTATCATATTGATTATGAAACTGCCCAAGGTCAAACGCGCGCTTGATAAGGTTTTCAAAAAAGCGGAGTCCCCGAACTCGGCGGAGTTGAACGGAGAATATTTTGTTGATATGCTTACAGGGATTCCAAGCTTAAAAAGACTCAACCACCGCAAGATTTTTCGCCGAAAAAACGGACAAACAATCGGCTGTAACATTATATTAAAAAATAAAAGATGGGGGCGCTTCTTTCTTGAACAAACCGTCGGCGCGTCCGAACGGTCGGAACTAATAATAAATTACGATGTGCCGAAAAATTTATTCATTTCAAAAAGAATACGCGATGAAGTGAGGCAAGTGGGGAACGGGCTGTATCTTGGTCGCTTCAATTACATACTTTTCGGAAAGCCACGTTTCCTCGGCTATTTCTCGCTTGAAAAGAAAGGCCCCGACAAGTGATTGCCAGGGCCCTTGGAGTGTTTTGCTTAACCTTCTTTATACTTTTTATCAAAGTCTATTTCCACGTCTATTTCCACAACTTTTATGTTATATACATCCGTTTTAAGTCTTACTTCAACTATTTTTTTTTCATCGTGATAACTTGCATAATAACTACCACAATGATAATAATCTGTATTAAGAGCATAAAACCTCGTTTCCTTTCCCTTTATCGTTCCCGTGTTTCTCTTGTAAAACACAAGGAAGAATCTTATTGCATATGGCCCTATATGCCTCCTTGAAAGCGTTTCGGAGATCAAAAAGACCTCCTCCTCGCTACATTGAACCAACGGGATAGGTTTATCTTTTGGGCTTGGGAAGGATGATACGAAAAAACTTTTCCCAGAATCACCCAAGGGCTCAGTGAAATCATACCCTTGGCCGTCCATCTCAAAACTAAAATTGCTTGCTAAAAATTTTGATATCATATTTTTTGTCATATTTCTTCTCCCTCCTTATTTTGTTTTCAAGGTGCAAGGCACTTTTTTCACTCTATTCAGATTATATCACTTTAACGCCATTTGTCAAGAGTATTAAATTGGCTTATTTAGAGCCACAAATCAGGATTTCTTAATATCAACAATTTTCAGACGGAGTTCGGTTCTGCCGGCGAAGAACGATTTTTCCAGTGTGGCGGCGAGGTCTATTTTTTCTCCGGCGCGCAGGTTGAATTTTTCGCTGTCGCCGATAAAAAATCCGATTGCCGGCACCTTCTTACCGGCCGAATTCTTAAAATCCAGCCCCAGATGAATTCCGCCGTTGCCGAATTTTCTGACATTGTCTATTTCCAGTTCGGAAAACTTGAACACCGGCTTGGAATTGTCCATACCGAACGGCTGAAGTTTTTCAATCACCGCCCATGTATCCCAATTGACATCGTCAATCAATGTTCAAAATGCCATTTTCCGTTTTTTCTTTCGGCATTTTTCCGTGAATGCTTAAAACTTCTTTTTTAAGTTCTTCAATTTTATTTTCTCCCATTGAAAAACCCCCGGCAAAAGCATGTCCGCCATAATTCAACAAAACTCCTTCAGATAAATTTTTCATCAAATCAACCAAATTGAC
>QIJB01000095.1 GCA_003231675.1 Candidatus Campbelliibacteriota bacterium
CCGCCAGATTTTTCGGCAGAGCGCTAAGCCATTTTCTTAAAAAAAGAGGGTTAAAAAGGACGGTAGTTGTGGCGACGAGCGGCGACACCGGCGGAGCCGTAGCAGACGCCCTGCACAATCTTGAAAATATAGATAATATTGTTTTCTTTCCCAAGGATTTGGTGAGTCCCGGACAAAGAAGACAGATGACAACCCTGAGAGGAAACGTTCACGCCTTTGAAGTGAACGGAGATTTTGATATTTGCCAAGCATTGGCAAAGAACATATTGGGAGACAAAAAATTCGCGGAAACTGTCTTTGGCGACAAAGACAGAATAACCTCGGCCAATTCCATTAGTCTGGGGCGGCTTCTTCCTCAGGTTGTGTTTCCTTTTTTCGCTTATTCGCGAATCGGTAAAAACAGCAAACCGATGCTCGCCAGCATCCCGTCTGGAAATTTCGGAGACATGATGGGGACGGTCATCGCCAAAGAGATGGGGCTTCCGGTTTCAAAAATAATCTGCGGGGTGAACGAAAACACCGAATTCCCGGACTTTCTTGAAACCGGTAAATATGAAGTGGGACCGTCAAAAAAATCTCCCAGTTCGGCAATGATTGTTTCACACCCGAGCAACCTAGCAAGATTGGTTGATTTTTATGGAGGACATATTTACGATCAAAGAAATCCAAACACGAAAAGAATAACGAAGCCGGGAGTGATTGACAAGATGCCCGATATTAACGAAATGAAGAAGGATATATTCTCAGTCGGTATCGGCAATGAACAACATTATTCAACAACGAAAAAAGTGTTTGACGATTTTGGCATAATTTTAGACCCTCATGGGGCGGTTGGATGGGGAGCGCTTAATATCTATAATGGAGGAAATTTCAATCATTTGTCGGTTGTCTATGAAACCGCCGACCCAGGAAAATTTCCGGAAGATGTGAAAAGAGCGATTGGAGCAAGACCCGAGATTCCAAAGAGGATGAAGGAACAAGCTGAATTGGTAGAAAAAATCCACCAGATAAAAAACAACCCTGATATAACCGAACAAGGCATGCGACTGAGCGACGCGCAAATTTCCGAAGCGAAAGAAAAAATCAAAGAACTTTTGTGTTAATTTAAAATTGCAAAAACTGATTATTATTTATCGTTTTTAAAAAAAATGAGAAACAAGGAAATTTCCACCGAAGCATTGGCAAAAAAGTTTGCGCCCAAGAACATAAACATCCCGGATGAAGCGCTAGTTTTGGCGCACGCCATAGACCACACAAACCTTAAAAAGAACGCCTCCAATGAAGACATTACTCAACTTTGCCGCGAAGCGGCGGAGTTTGGATTCGCATCAGTGTGCGTTCGGCCGGAAAAAGTTAAATTGGCAGCGGGGTTGTTCAAAAAGTGGGAAGTGAAAGACACGTCCGTCTGCGCCGTCATTGACTTCCCGGATAAAAAAGGAGATGTGGCTGGGAAAGCATCTCCCGAAGAAAAAGTCAAAGAAACCAAAAAGGCGATAATGGACGGAGCCCGGGAAATTGACATGGTGCTTGATTATAAGGCGATACTGAGCGGCGATATTAAAAAATCCCTGGAAGGAATTAAGGCTGTGGTAAAAACGGCCCGCCAATCGGGGAAAAAACTTGGCGGGCGAATTACCGTAAAGGTAATTATGGAAACAGCGCTCTTGCGAGCGAGAGGAGGAGAGAGTGCGATTAAATCGGCATGCGAAGCTGTCATAGCGGGAGGAGCCGATTTCGGAAAAACATCCACAGGATTTGCCGTTGAGGGAGGAGCCTCTCGTGAAGATGTTGCGATGCTTGTCAAAGAATTAAAAACAAGAGGAATTAAAGTAAAAGCGTCTGGTGGCATCAAAAGCTCCGAAGATGCGATGGGGATGCTGAAAATCGGAGCGGACCGCTTGGGGATGAGCGCGGGGGCAAAAATAATGGAAGAAAAAATCAAGAAGAACTCTTAAAAAATGTCATTTTACTTTATCCACACCTTTTCTTTTTTGTATTGACTTTTGTTTCTGACAATATAAAATTAATAGTGTCAGTAAAGGTTGACATTTCTTGTTTCCCGATAAGCGGTTTGGAAATTAATCCAGTTAGCCGTTTGTACCGTGGTGGCAAGCAAAAATTTCAGACATTATCCATAAAGCGTTTAAATTAGGCTTATTTCTACTAATACACAAAGTTCCGGCGATATTCCACATAGTCCTTGGCGGAACCACATATCAAAACTTGTAATTTTAGCTATGTTTATAGCCGTTTTTTCCTATTCAACGCCGGCTCATGCTGGATTTTTTTCTTTTTTGGGAAAATTATTCGGATCAAATACCGGAATTCAAAAAACTATTACGGATAATTCGCAAACAATGGCCCTTTTGGAGGGGGCTATCAACTCCAATGCGTCCGCCGGGAAAAAAGGAGGGGATATTATTATCGTTGAAAATAAGGCGCTCCTTTCAAGTTCCGGACCGATGGGAACAATTGCCGACATAGAAGAGCAAGACGCGAATCAAAACCAAATAAGCATCTATGTTGTAAGAGAGGGAGATATGTTGTCCCAAATTGCGAAAATGTTTAAAGTGTCCGTAAGCACTATTATTTGGGCAAATAATATAAAAGGCAGAAATTTGATAAAGGCAGGACAAACTCTTGTCATTTTGCCAATCTCTGGAGTAAGATACACTGTAAAAAAGGGAGATTCTTTGAAGAAAATAGTCAAAAAATTCAAAGGTAACATCAAAGAAATAGTCCAGTTTAATGAATTGAATGAGGACAAACCCCTTGCGGTTGGTCAGACCATAATAATTCCGAACGGTGAGGACACCACGCTGAGATATTCCCCTTCTCTATCAAGATCAAGAAGGGGGTTGGGGGGGGCGGGAGGACCCTCTTATATCGGATATTATATGAGGCCGATTAAAGGAGGGGTGAAATCTCAAGGTCTTCACGGACACAATGCCATTGATTTAGCAACTTCTTGCGGAACACCTATTATGGCATCAGCGAGCGGGGATGTCATTGTCGGACGCTCCGGCGGATGGAATGCCGGCTATGGAAGCTATGTGGTTATAAAACATCCTAATAGAACACAGACACTCTACGCCCATTTAAGTAAATTGGTTGTCAGGGCGAGAATGTGGGTGAAACAAGGGAGAGTTATCGGATATGTCGGGCACACCGGTTATACCATCCCGAAAGGAGTGAGAGGGTGCCATATCCATTTTGAAATTCGCGGAGCGAGAAATCCTTTTTAATAAATTAAATTTTTATTTCAATGTTACATTAAATAAACTCCCGCTTGAACGGGAGTTTATTTAATCTTATTTCTTATGCTTTGGACTTTTGCGAACGGGTCTTATTCCTTTATTTTGATGTTTGCCTTCCATTCTAGGGGGCTTACGCATAGGCAATGGATGTTGTCGTTTTTCAATTGGAATCTTTTTAATTTTTTTACTTTGTCCCATGTATTTATTATAGCACTTAAAGATTAGATTTCGCAAGAGAAATATTTTACACCGCAAGCAAGGTTTCCGCGACTTTGTTTTTTTATACTCCCCGTTTGTCTAAGAGTAAGGCAATTAAATAACGAGTAACAGCCTCCGGGAAACAAAAATGTCCTTGTGGTAAGTCCCGCAGTCCCGCATATTGCTGGACTGCGCTCCTCCACTTCGTTCGGACCGCCGGGATTCCCCTTCGGGCCGGGGCTTGCCGGACACTTTGCGACATCGTCAAACCCTTCTCATCCCGACGTCCCGCATACTGCGGGACTGCGTTCCTCACTTCGTTCGGACCGCCGGGATTCGAACCCGGAGTCACGCGAACCCGAATCGCGCATGTTACCGTTACACTACGGTCCGTTTTGGTCTTTTCAGATAGAATTTATAATACCTTTTTTCCGCCAAATTCTCAACACAAAACTCACATTCCAAATTCTTTCGCCATGCGGATGTGCGTTATTCCCATAGGGTCAACACCCTCGAGCGAATTCCCATTAAAACCTTGTATTATTTTTACTCCCTCAATATCAATATTCGCCCTGCTCTCGGATGCCATAATAATTCCAGGGCTTCTTTTTTCTCCATTCGCAGGTCCGCCGGTTATGAAACATTCCCGCGCGTCCATTATCACCAAGTCGGGATTTATCACTTTGTTCAGTTCGGCTATTTTTTCCTCAAGATTTTTTAAATGCAATCCGACACGCTGAAACGGTTTCATGAAGCCCACCGACAGTTTAAGCGCGCCGGTAAAATGCGCCTTGAAATGCGTCTTCAGGCAGGGAAGCAGAATCAATTTATCAACACTATCCAGGAGCTCAGGCACGGAAACCGATTTCAAGAACTTCCCGGCAGGGATTTCTTTTTTCACCCATTTCATTTCATCAAAAACATAAACCCTTGGGGGCCTTTTAGTATTTTGAAGGTCAAAAATTTTCAGTTTTTCCATCACCTTTCTCGTGTTTAGCGCGTACATTGAAGAGTCAACGACAATCGCCAATTTTGCTCCGCTATCGTAAACCAAATCAACCACGGCCCGTAAAAACACGGGGTCGCTGGATGCGGGATAAGGATCGGCGGAATTGAAATTCGGTTTGAGCAAGACGACATCTCCCGGTTTGATAAATTTGCCGAAACCGCCGAGTTCGTCAACCGCCTTTTTAACGCCGCTCTTCAAATCATCTCCGATTTTTATTTTTGATACCTTTTTCTTTTCCATATGACAATCAATGGTTTTAAAACCCTTTATCTCGGGTTCTCAAGTTTCACGATAAACAATTCTTGCCAATATTCATAGCCATTTTTAGAATTTTTCTTCAGTCCGTGCTTGGTCAAATAATTGAGCCATGCTTTATTGTTCAAAACATTGTTTACCTTTAGCGGCACTTTCATTTTTCCCAACACCTCCATCTTCATTGCGGGTTTTTTCTTTAAAACGATGTCCTTGCACAGACTGGAAACATTTAAAATGATAACGCCTCCAGGATTGAGATATTGCTCCCCGCGGTGTATCAAATGATTCAGCAAATCAACCCCCTCGTAAGGATTATCGTCAATGCTTGAAGAGCGCGGAATATACGGGGGGTTGCAAATGAGCAGGTCAAATTTTTCTCCTTTGATTTTTTCCATTCCGTCTCCCGTGTAAAAGAGCGCTCGCTTGTCCTTAATGTTGTCCATGGCACATTTTACGGCGAAGGGATTGATGTCATTGATTAAAATAGACTTAATCCCCGGACATTTTTTTAAGGCGTACTTGCTTAAAAAACCTGAGCCACATCCAATCTCCGCCACTCGCTTAAAGGTATTTTTCTTCTTAAATATTTTCTCCATCCCCTTGGCGAACAGAACAGTATCAATGGAAGGGCACCAAACATTGAAATGAGAATGGTCCCAAAAGACACTCACTCCGCCATATTCAACGATTCTGGGACGATGTTCACAAAGCGAAAACAGCGTGTCACGCAACGCCGGCTTAAGCCTTCCGATGCGAAAGTTGTCCGTCAAAAGTACGGGTTTTTTGAATTCATGGACAAAAACTTTCGCATCAAGAGGGTAATCCAGAACCCTTTTGCCGTTTTTCCTGTCTTTCCCCATAACACTCGCCAGCTCCACGCCGTTCGCCCAATATTTTTGAGACTTTAAATTTTTACTGATTTTAATAATCATAAACCGATAATTGTCTTGTTTTCTGTTTTTCCTATTGATTTAACTATTACTCTTTCTCAATCTATACTACCAAAAAAAGGGTATCTTAACAATCAAGCAAAAAAGGAGGTTTTTTGTATACTTTCGCCATGAACGAAAAAAAATGGTGAGAACAGTCGCCACGGATATGTTGGCGACAATGGAGGAGAAAATAAAATGAAAAAACACCGGGGTGTCCCAAGTGCGGCTTGCCGTACGAGGGATATGAATGTCCCTACTGCGTAGGGACAAAAAAGGAAAAATAGAAAAAAAGAGGCACCCTTTCTTTAAAATAAAGAAAGGGTGTTTTTAATTTTTTACCGCTCTCTATTCTCTTTATTTAATTTTTTTTCTTCTTCATCCACCACCTCTCTGGCAATCTTTCTTTTAACATAAAGATTTAAAAGAGAAAAGACCAGCATGCTAGCGAAAACAATACCCAAGACATTAATTAAAAGCAAAACAAGGGCTGAGGACATCATTCCCCAATTCCACTTGGCAATACCTATGCCCATAACGGCAACAGGAGGAATCAAGGCTACCGATATCGCTATGCCGGGAAGAATTTCACTTAGTCTCGGCTTTATCAAAGCGAAGGAAGCGGCCATGCCTGCAATAACGGCAATGGCGGCATACATAAGGGACGGTTTTGTGCGGGCGATTATCTCAAAACTTGTTCCAGAACCCATTTTGGAAAACAATAAGGTAACAATAGCGGATGCCGCGACTCCAAGCGCGACGGAACGCAAGACGGTGTTAAAAGAACGAGAAATTAAACGATGGTCAGACATCACTATTCCCAAAGATAAACTGAGAATCGGATACAAAATCGGAGCGATGAGCATACTGCCGATAATGACCGCCGAATTATCTATCAAGAGACCAAATGTGGTCATTAATACAGAAAGAATGACCATCATAAAAAAATCTTGATGCGGAGTGCTGTTTTGAATCAGTTTTTCAATAGCATCCGTTTTGTCTTTTTCAGTTAAATTGTCTAAAACGGTAATAACCATAATGATACACTTTTATTATAGCATAATTTCTTAAATTTCAATTATTTTTTGCTTTGAGGAATGCCCGGAAACAATTTTAACCGTTGTTGGCGCCAACTTAAAATATTTGGCGATAAGTTTAATGACTGCTTTATTCGCCAAGCCCTTTTCCGGACGCTGTCTCACAGATATAAGAAAATTGTTTCCGCCGAGATTCTCAACTTTTTCTTCTCTATTTCCACTTTTAACTTTTACCGAAATCTTCATCTCAATTTATGCCTGTTTCTTTGCCTTCGGCACTATCAAGAGGGCGGCAAGATAGACTATAATCCCGGGGATAAACCCCGTAAACACGACAATAAGGAGCCACACTAATCTCAATAATGTCGGGTCAATATTAAAATATTCGCCTAACCCTCCGATGACACCTCCCCAAACTTTATTTTTATCACTTCTATAAAGTTTTTTTTGTTTCATGATTAACAATATTTAAAAATAATCTAAAATTTTGTCTTTTGAGACTATTAAAATTCCAGTATCTCCTTCTAAATAAATTTTTTTAATTCCTCCCTCAAGATTTTTGACTTTTTTTCCGGAGGCGGCCACCATTTCTGAAGCCATACGGCTTCTCGCTCCGCTCTTGCAGAGAAAAATAACATCCTTACTCCAGTCAATTTCATTTAAGCGAGAAATCAAATTCTTCAAAGAAATTGATTTCGATCTTTTAACGCTGATGGTATTAAATTCTTCGGGTTCGCGCACATCAATAATTTCCAATTCATCGCCTTGTTCTTGCAACAAGCGAACAAACTCTTTTGTTTTGATATTTTCTACCGGCATAGTTTTAAATTTCGGGCCGCCGAGATTCGAACTCGGATTAAATCCTCCCAAAGGATTCGTGCTGCCGTTGCACTACGGCCCGATACTTTGACTTATGTTTCATATGCAACCTACTGCATACCGAACACTATAATATCACATCCTCCGTTATTCTTATTTTAGCCTTTTTTGTTTTTAAATCAAGAAAAACGGCTATCACATCAAACTGCCACTCTGTTTCATCTGAAACATTTTTCTCTAGCAAATAGGTTTTTATCGCCCTTCCCAATCTTTTTAACTTCCACGGGTGAACATTTTCTTCCGGCAGATAGTTTGTTACACGGGAAACCGTTTTCACTTCAACAAAATATATCTTTTTATCTTTTTTCGCGATAATGTCAATTTCTCCCCATTTTTTGCGATAATTTCTATCCAATATTTTATATCCCCGTTTCACGAGAAACTCGCAAGAAATGTTTTCTCCAATTTCCCCGATTTTTTGCTTTTCCGTTTGAGACATAAATAATATATAAAAACCTAAGTTTCCCGTGTAACCTCAATTTTATTCACTTTTGCCAAAGGAGGTCCTGACTTACAATATTCAATCGCGCGTTGAATATTTTCCTTTTTTCCATTTAAAATAATTTCCAGGGTTCCATCCGACATATTTTCCGCTTCACAAGAAATATCCAATCCTCTTGATTTTTTTTTCGCAAAATCTCTGAAAAATACTCCTTGGACATTTCCATAAATTTTAATTTTTACCTTCATTTAAGTGAAGTAAATGGCTAATTTTCAAATACTTTATGGACATTAATTATTGGAAGCGCGCTTTTTTAACGGACATTCGTTTCAAAATTCAAATGGACAATGTCCATTTGAATTTTGAAACGAATTTTATCAACATTTTGTCCACATTATATACACAAGCAAGTAAATAAAAATTATGCGCCCTCGGAGGGACTCGAACCCCCAACAACAAGTCCGAAGCCTGTCATGATATCCATTTCACCACGAGGGCATATTCTTCATTTTTATTTTACTACAAAAATGATATAATTCAAAGGTGGTAAAAGTAATAGGTCTTTTTGTCCCCGTAGCTTAACGGATAAAGCGCAGCTCTCCGGAGGCTGAAATCGAGGTTCGATTCCCCGCGGGGACATAAAAAAAATGAGATATAAAATCCCGGAAATTATCATCAAAATAGTTAAAACCCTCATTAACGCAAGCTTTGAGGCCTATTTGGTGGGAGGATGCGTTCGTGACTTGTTGTTGAACGAAATTTCAAAAAACGAAACACCCATAAAACCGAAAGATTGGGACATAACAACAAACGCCAGTCCGGAACAAATACAAAAATTATTTTCTAAAACAGTTTATGAAAATAAATTCGGCACCGTTGCCGTTATAAACGAGTCGGTTGAGGATGATGAAACCCTGAGAGTTATTGAAATTACACCATATCGCCTTGAATCAAAATACTCAGACAAAAGACACCCAGACAAAGTAAAATTTACCGACAATCTTGAGAACGACCTTAAGAGGAGGGATTTTACGATAAATGCCATAGCAATGAATCCTGTTTCACGTGAAATAGTGGATTTGTTTAACGGTCAAAAAGATCTCAGAGAGAAGATTATCAGAGCCGTTGGAAAACCTGAAGATCGTTTTGAAGAAGATGCCTTAAGAATACTGAGAGCGATACGGTTTGCGACCGAATTGGGTTTTACTATTGATGAAAAAACTCAAAACGCGATAAAAAACAAAGCGAATAATTTAAAAATGATAGCCGTGGAAAGAACAAGGGATGAGTTTGTTAAAATAGTAATGGCAAAAAAACCAAGCTCTGGAATAATCACAATGAAAGACATGGGGGTGTTAAAGTATATTATTCCCGAGCTTGAAGAAGGAATAGGGATAGAACAGAACAAAGCCCATAAATTTACGGTTTGGGAACATAATTTAAGGAGCCTTGATCACGCAGCCGGAAAAGATTGGAAATTGGAAATAAGATTGGCGAGTTTGTTTCACGACATAGGAAAACCAGTGTCAAGAAGACGCAATAATAAAAAGGGAGATTGGACATTTTACGGACATGACGTTATAGGGGGAAGAATGACGGCAAAAATACTATCTCGGCTTAAATTTCCAAAGAAAACAATAGAATTGGTTTCAAAACTCGTCAGATACCATCTTTTTTTCTCAGAAACGGAAACGATAACTTTATCCGCCGTGAGAAGAACTGTGCGGAATGTGGGTCCGGAAAACATTTGGGATTTAATGAAAGTGAGATTTTGCGACCGGATAGGTATGGGGAGGCCTAAAGAGGCGCCTTACCGCCTCAGGAAATACGAGGCAATGATTGACGAGGCAATGAGGTCACCTATATCGGTTACCATGCTCAAAATAAATGGGGAAAGAGTGATGAGAATTACAGATGAAAAACCGGGGCCTAAAATAGGCTTTATTCTCCACATCCTCCTGGAAGAAACCTTTAATAATCCTAAATTAAACACACTTGAATACCTCGAAAAACGAGCAAAAGAACTCTCTAAGTTCCCAGAGGAAAAATTAAGGAAAATAGCGAGAAAGGCGCGGGACGTAAAGGAAGAAAAAGAAAAGAAGGAAATTGAAATAATCAGGAAAAAATGGTGGGTCAAATAATTTTTTTGCGCGCCTTTCCGTGAAACAATTTATGGACATCCCTAAGATGTTTATCGGTTACATGTGTATAAATTTGCGTGGTTGTTATGTTTGAATGCCCAAGTAACGACTGGACAGAACGAATATCAGCCCCTCCCGACAAAAGGTCTGTCGCGAAACAATGGCGCACAACATGCGGAGTCACTTTTTTGGAAATTCCAGCTTGAATGGCGCGATGTTTCACAATTCTTTCAATGGAACGGGGAGTAAGACGAAGGCTTGTCTCTGAAGATGATGCGCGAATTAAAATTCGCGCAAACAAGGCCGGGTCCATATCCGTTCTCTTCTCTAAATATTTTTTCAAAGAATCATTCGCTCTATCAGACATAAAAACGACTCTTATTTTCCCCCCCTTACCTTGAACTGAGAATTCTCCATTTCTTGAGCTGTTGATATGGCTACGATTCAAGGAACAAAGCTCGGAAACACGCAAACCTGTGGAAAACAACAGCTCTAATATAGATTTATCGCGAAGAGATTTGATATCCTGCCCGTCCGGAGATGCTAAAAGCGCCTCCAGCTCTTCTTCATTTATGAGGTCTAGATTACGTTGAGAAATCTTCGCAAGCTCAATTCTCTCAGGGGGCAGTGATTTAATCCCGCGCCTTGAGAGATATTTCAAAAAAACCCTTAAAGCGATGAGATAATAGTTTTGGGTTTTTTTCTTGATTGTTTCCCTTCTTCCGCCTTCTCCTTTCGGCCCAGAACGCCTATTGAGCCATAAGCGGAAGGAAGTAATAATCTCATCCGTAATTTCCTCAGGGAATTTTATTTTAGAAAATTCAAAAAAACACTTTAAATACCTGCTGTAATTTTCAATTGTCTTGATGCTTCTTCCTTTTTCAATTTCAAGATACTCAAGAAAACCCCTGAGTAAATCATAAATGTTTTGCGACATTAAATTCATTATAACTCAAAAGGGTTGACTTTTCCAAACAAAAAACTATAATGGATTATGAAAGTACCTGAAAAGGTCGTTTTTTATTAGAATCAAACAAATATTATTATGGAAAAAGACATTTTGAACAACTGTAACAGTTGCGACGGAGATGAGGCCACGGGAGAAGTCAAAGAAGTGGAAGTTGAAGGGGAAGAAAAAACAGAGGGCGGAGAAGTCAAAGAAGAAGGAGTTGAGGTTGAAGAAGTGGAAGAAGTCAAAGAAGCTGAATAACCTTTTTTGCTTTACAAATTTACCCCTCGGCGTAAAAGCCCGGGGGTTTATTTGTTCTCTTTTTTCTGATAGAATCAAGGAGGGTTGGGTAATAAAAAAATCTGAAAAAGTGCTGGCGCGAGAGGAAGCTGAGATGTTAAAAAAGTGAATCACCAGGCAGGCACAAAATGCGGGATTAGTTAATTGGTATAATATTTGCCTTCCAAGCAGAGGTGACCGGTTCGATTCCGGTATCCCGCACCAAATATGAAAAAAAACGGTCGTCCATCTCATATTCGCACATGGATTGAAGTTGATAAGAAGGCGATAAAAAGTAATTATCAATCATTCAGATCCATTACCCCCCAAGAATGCCGCCTAATGTCAGTGGTTAAATCAAATGCCTATGGTCATGGCTTGATTGACTTTTCCAGAGAAATGGAAAAACTGGGAATTGACTGGCTGGGGGTTGATTCTTCTATTGAAGCATTTTCATTGAGAAATAAGGGAATCAAAAAACCCATTCTTGTTTTAGGTTATACTCCTAGAGAAAATATTCCGGAGGTGATTGAGAAAAATGTGAGCATTACCGTTTCTTCCCTTGATTATCTTAAAAATATTACAGGAACAACACCTGAGAAGCCCTTAAAAATTCACCTTAAAATTGATACAGGGATGCACCGGCAAGGATTTTTGCCGGATGAATTGCCAAGGGTGTTGAAAATATTAAAAGAAAAAAAAGGGAATGTGACGGTTGAGGGAATCTACACCCATTTCGCAAACGCAAAAAATCCCCAAGAAGCAGATGAAACAAAAAAACAGTTCTCGGTATTTAAAAAGTCGGTAGAAATGGCTAAAAATGCCGGCTTTAATCCGATTAGACATGCCGTGGCTACCGGGGGTTTAATCATCTTCCCCGAAGCAAAAATGGATATGGTGCGCGTTGGCATAGGTCTCTATGGTTTATGGCCTTCTGAAAGAATCAAAGAGGGGTTTGAAAAAAAAATTATTTTACGCCCCGCCATGACCTGGAAAACAATAGTCAGTGAAATTAAAAAAATCCCCAAAGGGGAAGGGATAGGTTATAATTTCACCGCAAAGACATCTAAAGATTCAAAAATAGCGATTCTTCCAATTGGTTATTGGCACGGCTACAACCGCCTTTTTTCTAATAAGGCAAATGTAAAAGTCCGGGGCGAGGACGCAAAAATAACAGGCACCGTCTCCATGGACATGGCAATAATTGACGTAACCAACATCAAAGGTGTGAGAGCGGGGGACGAGGTTATTTTAATGGGAAGGGAGATAACAGCCGACTGTTTGGCAAAAATAGCCCAAACAGCAAATTATGAGATAATTACTCGCCTTAACTCAAGAATTAAAAGAATTTACCTATAAAATACTTAATAGAAAAAAATAAAGTCCTCCCATAAGGGGCGGACTTTATTTTTTTTCTGGCCAGAAAAATTTTATCTTACCGCGTCTTTTAAATGCTTGGCTGGCCTGAATTTTGGCACCCTCATCGCCGGGACCTGGACCACCTCGCCGGTTCGCGGATTGCGCGCCTGACGAGCCGCCCTTTCTTTGGCTGAAAAAATTCCCAATCCGGAAATTGAAACTTCTTCGCCTTTTTTAAGGGATTCCGTAATGGCGTTGATTATGGCTTCAATAGCTCTCTCGGAATCAACCTTGGTTCCTCCGACAACTTCGTGAACAACATCTGCTAGATCTGCTTTATTCATAATTAAGTTATCAGTAGTTGAGCATCCGCAATCAAAATCCGTCATGGTAAAATGAATGAGAATAGACCAACCACTGGATACTCTGATAATTTCGACCTACGCTGATATGATTATACCAAAATAACTCCAATAGTTACAACATCATCCTTGAAAACAAGGGGGGAATTCTTTTATCTTGCGTATTCTATAATTCTTGACTCCCTTATCATATTCACCTTTATTTCTCCTGGATATTTTAAATCTTCCTCAATTTTATCGGCTATATCGCGGGCGAGCTTCTTAGCTTCAAGGTCGGAAATCTGTTCCGGGGAAACAAAAACCCTTATTTCTCTTCCCGCTTGAATGGCATAAGATTTTTCAACTCCGTCAAAAGAATTGGCTATGCTTTCAAGTTCTTCCAATCTTTTTAGATAATTTTCAAGCGTGTCTCTTCTGGCTCCCGGTCTGGCCCCAGAAATAGCATCCGCCACTTGAACAATTATGCCCTCTATTGATTCATATGGATATTCCTCGTGATGCGACTGCATTGCGGAAATAACCCTCGGATCAACATTGAATTTCTGAAGAATTCTTCTTCCTATTTCAACATGCGTCCCTTGAACTTCATGGTCCATAGCTTTACCAATATCATGAAGAAGAGCGGCCTTCTTCGCCAGGGCAGCATCGGCACCCAACTCAGCGGAGAGAATGCCCGCGATATGGGCAGCCTCTATGGAATGCTGGAGAACGTTTTGCCCATAACTCGTTCTAAAATAAAGGCGTCCAAGAATGGACATCAGTCTTGGATCAATATCAATCACTCCCGCCTCATAGGCGGCGGCTTCACCTTTTTGTTTTATTTTTTTGTCAATCTCCGCCCTTGCTTTTTCAACCATTTCCTCAATGCGCGCCGGCTGAATTCTTCCGTCTAAAATCAAATTTTCAAGAGCTATTTTCGCCACATGTCTGCGAATGGGGTCAAAAGCGGAAACAATTATTGAACCGGGAGTGTCATCAACGATTACTTCCACTCCCGCGGCCCGCTCAAGTGCTCTAATGTTCCTTCCTTCTTTGCCGATAATCTTACCCTTAATGTCATCGGATGGGATAGAAACGGACGTAGTTGTTACTTCAGAGGCAGTTGAAGACGCAAGTCGTTGAATGGCCCCAACTAAAATATCCCGAGCTTTTTTTTCAAGCTCATCCTTCCCAGCCAACTCAATTTTTTGCATACGACCAATGATATCCTCCTCATACTTTTTTTCGGCCTCTTTCATTAATTCACCCTTCGCTTCCTCTTCGCTTAAAGAAGATATTCTTTCAAGGTCTGATATTTTTTTCCCCTCAAGGACACTTAGTTCTTCTTTCTTTTTTTTAATAAGATTGACTTTCAACTGAATCTCTTGGGCGGCTTTCTCATTTTCAACTCTCCGTTTTTCCACATTTTCCTCTTTTTGAAGAATCCTTTCTTCAATTTTCCGAGCCTGAAGAAGAGAAATTTTTTCTTCTTTTTTCGCCTCTCCAAGTATGTTTTCCGCCTTCTTGTTTGCTTCCTCAACCGCTTTTTGAGCGCGCGCTTTGGCGTCCAGAAGAAGTTGTTTGATCTTAAGTTCGGCTGAATTTTTTCTCTGCAGAACAATCAGTTGGTGCAAAAAATAGCCGATTACCGTCCCTCCTAAGCCGGAAAAACCGACCAAGAGGACCACTTTGGTTAAATTCATAAAAATAAAGCATGTAGTTCGTCTTTTCCATATTGTTTAATGGGTCTAAATCCCGAACGATGCCGAAATTAAATAATAATTCGTCTTTCTTATACTAACAAACCTTGGTTTATTTGTCAAAATGTTGTACTTGACGGGTACATAGGTAACACTTTTCCCAAAAAGGGCGATGGAACGACTTTTTGTTTTGGCTTCACTTTGGGTATGCTTTGGTA
>QIJB01000054.1 GCA_003231675.1 Candidatus Campbelliibacteriota bacterium
ACAGCCGAACCTATTTTTATTTTTATTTCTTCGGCCGTTCTGTCTCCAATCGCCAAATTGAAATTTTTCTTTATGTAATTCGCGATTGCTTGGTCTATCTTATTTCCGGCGACCTTCACCGAATTGGACGCCACAATTCCCCCCAAAGAGATAACCGCCACGTCCGTGGTGCCTCCTCCTATATCAACAATCATATGCCCGGACGGTTCGTGAATCGGTATCCCGGCTCCTATCGCCGCCAAAATCGGCTCTTTTACAACATAAGCTGATTTCGCTCCCGCCTTAATCGTCGCCTCAACAACCGCTCTCCTCTCCGTGGATGTTACGCCCGCCGGAACGGAAACCATCACTTCCGGTTTGAAAATGTTCCACTTGCCGAGTGCCTTTGAAATAAAATATCTGAGCATCGCCTCGGTAACGCGGTAGTCGGCGATAACTCCGTCCTTCATCGGACGATACGCCGTGATGGTGTCGGGAGTCTTCCCTATCATAACTTTCGCCTCGTCTCCGACCGCCAAAACTTTGTTCTCCGGCATGGAAACGGCGACCACGGACGGCTCGTTCAAAAGAACCCCTTGACCGGGGGCGAAAACAAGCGTGTTCGCCGTCCCCAAGTCAATTCCAAGTTTTTTGATAAAAAATGACATTTTAAAATTAAATTCCGATTATGTTGATTCCCCAAATCTCCTGTCTATGGGGACACTATATCACAATAAATTTATTTTATAAACCCGCCCGTTCTTCCTCCGCCTCCACCCTTGCGATATCAACGCCGATTTCCCGGAGGCGTTCCTCCACACGCTCGTAACCTCTGTCAATATTGCGCACATTATGGACAATGGAATCTCCGCTCGCGACGATGGCGGCAACCACAAAGGCGAGACCAGCGCGCAAGTCCGGGCTCTCAAGCACCTTACCGTGAAGAGGGCTCGGACCTTTGACGATAATTCTGTGCGGATCCATCATCTTGATTTCCGCCCCCATTCTCACCAATGATTCCGTGTAATTCAGCCTGCCTTCAAAAATGGTTTCAAAGACAAAGCTCTCCCCTGTCGCTTGTGTCAAAAAGACCGTCATGGGCGCCTGCAAATCTGTCGGAAATCCGGGATACTCGTGCGTTTTAATATCCATCGGTTTGTAATCGTTTTTTGAGGAACGCACTCTTATGGAATTTTTCTCCGTGTCTATTTTCACGCCGGAGCTTCTGAGCGCGTCTATGAGTATTTCAAGATGATTCGGATTGCAGTCTTTGATGAGCAGGTCCTTTGCCACCAACGCCCCCAAGATGAGAAAACTTCCCGCCTCAATCCTGTCCGGCATGGCGGTATGCGGTTTTTTTTGAGAAAGCAGTCCGCCACCCTTGATGGTTATTGTGGGGGTTCCGGCGCCACTTATTTTCGCCCCCGAAGAAACAAGAAATTCCGCCAAATGGGTAATTTCAGGCTCCATCGCCGCATTTTTAATGATAGTGGTTCCCTTCGCGAGCACTCCCGCCATCATAAATGTTTCCGTGCCTGTGACACTCGGGACTCTCAAAAAAATTTCCGCGCCGTTCAGTTTCCCGGATTGGGTTGAGATGACATAACTTCCGTTTTTGTCCGCGACGCGCGCGCCCATTTTTTTAAAGCCGTCCAGAAAAAGGTCAATCGGGCGTTTGCCGATTACACACCCGCCCGGATGCGGAAACTTTACTTTGCCGAGCCGCGCCAACACCGGTCCCGTCAAAACAATGGAAGCGCGCAGGCGTTTTGCCGTTTCAGATGAAAGTTCATAATTGATATGCTTCGTCGGTTTGATTTTGTAGGTTCTCTTTCCCTCCCTCTTAACCGTAAAACCGAGTTTATCTAAGAGATCCGCCGTGTGCCTGATGTCCTCTATGTCGGGAATGTTCTTTAAGACAACCTCATCTTTAAAAAGAATTGACGCCGCCATGAGTTTTAACGCCGCGTTCTTGGCGCCGTTCACACCGATGACGCCACGCAAAGATTTTTTCCCGCCGAGCCCTTTGATTAGAAACTTGCTTTTTGTCATTGCTTCCATTATGTCAAATTTTTTGAGTTTCAACAAATCTTTTAATAAATTTCAACTTTTTTTTCGTAACTTTTCTTCCTTATCATTATCTTTATCTTTACCAACAGGAAAGGCTTTTACGTTTACTTTCGCGTCGTTTTTTGAGAAAATAGCGGTAATAAAAATTATGAAAATTCTCACCGTCATCCCTATTGCAAAAAGCCTCTTTAAGGGAAATCTCACATATTTCACTTCAAAGGATGTTCGCGCCGGGGCGCTGGTGGATGTTCCGGTTCGCAAGAAAATCATTCCCGCAATAGTGGTATCCTCGCAAGAGATTAAAACGGCGAAAACAGCTGTGAGAAAATCCGATTTCACCCTGAAGCCGATAAAGGGGGTGAGAATGGAATCGTTTCTTTCGCCGCGGTTCATTGAAGCATGCGAAGAAATTTCCGATTACTTTATTTCTACGACCGGGACCATCATCAATGAACTTGTTCCGCGGGCGATTCTTGATTCCCCCCCCTCTCTTTCGCCGGAGAGCGGACCGGAATTTCCCGGAGAAAATAGGAGGCGTTATAGCTCCGAATTATTCCAGGCGTCGGAAAAAGACCGGCTGCGATTTTACAAAAGCGTCGTTCGAGAGGAATTTGCCAAAAAAAAATCAGTTTTTTTCTGCCTTCCAACAATAGGATCCGTAAACAAAATCTCCCCAAAACTTCAAAAAGGGATTGAGAAATACACAGTAGTTCTGAGTGGAAAAATGACAAAGAAAAAAATGATTGAGCAATGGAAACGCGCGCTTGAAGAAGGGCACCCCCTTCTCATAATCGCCACTAAGTCTTTCCTTTCCTTGCCCAGAAAAGACCTCGGTTGCCTGATAATTGAAAACGAAAATTCGCCTTTCTATAAATCAAGGACAAGGCCTTATGTTGACGCTCGTAAAGTGGCTGAAATAATGGCTCGTTTCATAAAAATACGGCTTATTTTTGGCGACAGTGTGGCAAGAACGGAAACTTTTTTCAAGGAAGGGCGAGATTCTGTTCCAAGAATGTTTTTGGACGCGGAGCAAATTATTTCAGAATTGGGCAAAAAAACGGACGACTCTCAAAACAAGTCCGGCGCGAAAAAACCTTTTTCGGTAATCGGGGAAGAACTTGGCGGAAAGATTAAATCCGTTTTGAACTCCGGCGGAAATGCCATCCTGTTCATCAATAGGCGCGGGCACAGCCCAACCACCATTTGCAACGATTGCTCAAAAACGATTCTGTGCGAAAAATGCGAAACACCGTTGGTGCTACACAAGGAAAGCCCCGGAAGCAAAAATGCCAAATTCATCTGCCACAAATGCTTGAGCGAAACAAGCGCGCCCGAACAATGCCCTTACTGCAAAGGATGGAAGCTGAAGACACTCGGAATAGGCACGCAAAAAATAGAGGAAGAAATTGAAAAAGAATTTCCCGGGATAAAACTCTTCAGAATGGACAGCGACACCGTAAAAACCCAAAAACAAGGAGATGAACTGGCGGAAAAATTCAACGACGCGCAGGGCTCCGTTCTGGTCGGAACGGAAATTTTATTTTCCTACATTAGCCAACCGGCGGACATAACGGCAGCGGTTTCCGTGGATGGGCTTTTCGCTCTTCCCGATTTTAGGATAAACGAAAAAATATTCCACATCCTTCTAAAACTGAGGTCGTTGGCAAGCAAAACATTCTTAATTCAAACCCGCCTGCCTGAAGGTGGTCAGCACACGCTTTTCAATAATGTCATAAAGGGTAACATTTCCGGCTTTTATCGGGAAGAAATTGAAACAAGGAGGCAGTTCCAATACCCGCCATTCAAACTGCTTATCAAAATAACAAAGGAAGGTAAAAACGAAGTGACACTGAAAGAAGAGGCTTTGGAAATTGAGAAAAAAATGAAAAAATGGAGTCCTCTTTCGTATCCGGCGTTCATACCGAAAAAGAAAGGTCTTTACTCCCGCCACATCCTGCTTAAAACGGAACCGCAAGGATGGCCGCGCGAACAGCGCGAACTTCACCAGATGCTTGCGTCTCTGCCTCCGACATGGAAGGTGGATGTTGACCCGGAAAGTTTGCTGTAATTCTCTTAAAACCAAAAACCACCTCTTGAAGAGGCGATTTTTGATGTGGACCTGGCGGGACTTGCACCCGCTTTGCGGGGTACCAACACCCACATGTTACTATATACACTACAGGCCCAGATCCACATACCAATTATACAAAAGAAAAAGCCCCTTTAACAGGGCTTTTTCTCGGTACCCCACTTTGGCCGGTAGTGTACTGACCATGTGGTGTTATTGCTTGGTAGTATACTATTCTAATGTAAATTTTGTCAAGGCAACTTATTCACATTAATAATTCTCCGCCATTAGTTCAAAATACGCTTGCGGGTGCAGGCAAGCCGGGCATGTTTCCGGCGCCTCCGGTCCCTCGTGGATATAGCCACAATTTCTGCATTTCCAAATCATAGTTTCTCCCCTCTTGAAAACTTTTCCTTCTTCAAGGTTGGCATACAGCTTCCTGTACCTTTCCTCATGCCCTTTTTCAACCGAAGCGATTCTCCTGAACGCTTCGGCGATTTCCGCAAAACCCTCCTCGTCAGCAATCTCGGCAAAACTCGGATAAAGTTTAGTCCATTCCAAATTCTCCCCTTCCGCAGCCGCTTCCAGATTTTCCAAAGTTGTCCCGATTTTTCCGGCGGGATAGGATGCCGTAATCTCAACCGCCCCTCCTTCCAAAAACTTAAAAAACCGCTTGGCGTGCGCCTTTTCGTTCAACGCGGTCAACGCGAAGATGCCGGACATCTGCTCCAACCCGTCCTTTTTCGCCTGTTTGGCGAAATAATCATACCTCATTCTCGCCTGCGATTCGCCGGCGAATGATTTCAATAAATTTTGCTCAGTCTTTGTTCCTTTTAAATTTTCCATAATGTTTTATCTTCATTAAACTCATAAGTTAAAATCGACTTTTAAAATGTTTTACGGTTAAATTATACCACAAATCGCTTGCCGACAAAAATCACTCGCCCATTATGTCTTTTTGCGCAAACAAACCCAACAGTTTTATTCCCTCTTTTTCAAGGTTCTCAACGCCCCCCGTTTGCCTGTCTATGACGCAAATCGCCAAATCAACCTTATATCCCTCTTTCCTTATTTTAACGGTCGCGTCAATCAACGCCTGCCCCGTTGAAACGACATCCTCAATCAGCACGATTTTCCCAACTCCCAAATCAGCCCCCTCGGCAAATTTGCGCGTTCCATACTCTTTCGCTTTTTTTCTGATAAATGTGGCGGGTATTCCCATAAGTTGGCTAAGCATCGTAACAATGGGTATTCCGCCCATTTCAAGACCTGCCAAAACTCCGGTATCCGGCGGAACCAGCGCCTTCATTTTTTCCGCTATCTCCCTCAAAAGCTCCGGATCGGATTCAAACTTATACTTATCAAAATAGACGTCGCTCACCTTTCCGGATTTCAAAACAAACCGCCCCTTCAGGGTGGAAACTTCGTTTATTTTTTTCGCCAGATTAAACATTGATTATAAATTTTGAGAAATTAAGTATTTTTCTCCCACTGCCAACAATTTTAATGCTTTTTTATTGCAAAGGAAACAATTATCAATCCTTTTTACGGGTTCTCCTAAAGGTTCATCGGATAAATCATAGGTTCCATAGTGCATAGGAATAAAAATCTTTCCGCATAGATCATTGAATATTTGATGGGCTTCTTCGGGTGTTGCGTGAGATTGTTTCATGGCATAATCAGGCGCATATGCGCCGATAGGCAAAATGCAAATATCCATGTCACCAAAAGTTTTTTGAATTTTTTTAAAAACTCCACTATAAGCCGTATCTCCCCCAAAAAATATTTTTGTACTTTTAGTTATGATTAAAAAACCACCCCACAACGTTTTATTAAAATCAAAAATACCCCGTCTCCCCCAATGTCGCGCGGGCAATAAAATTATTTGAATGTCTTTGTTTGTATCATACATTTGATACCAACCTGCTTCTTGAATTCTTATTTTATTTAATTTGTTATGTTTAAACAATTCGGACATTTTTAATGGCACCAATGCTTCTACCTCAGGGTTGTTTTTAACGATATGTTTAATTGAATTTATATCAAAATGGTCTCGATGGTCGTGGGATATCAGTAAATAATCAAGATTATTTACATTTTTAATTTCACAAGGAATGGGTATTTTCCTTGTAGTCATTGGGATGTCAAAAAAACAAGGGTCCGTGATAATCTTTACTCCATTTATGGTTATTAAAAAGGTTGAATGTCCCAGCCATATGATTTTATCATTATTGTCCGTAAAATCGTTTAAAGAAACTACCGGCAGCCTAAAACTGTCTTTTTGTTTTTCTGCTTTTTGCAGATTGTGGCTTAATTTCCATTTTAATACTCTACTTATTGGCAATTTAACGGGAATTTTATCATTGTAAAATTTTCCGTTTATATAAATATTTCCTTGCCAATTATTTTTAATTATTGGAAGCCTTTTATTGTAAACATATTTAACTTTTTTTGAGACATGTTTTTGTTCTGTTTTTTGTTCGTCCATGTTCATAATCGACAAAAACCAGTCTATTGATTTCATGGTTTTAAATTTATCGTTTAGGCTTATAATAAAGCGGGGCTTGGGAGAGATGGGAGTATCTTTTGTTTGTTGGAGTCATTTGTTGTAATATTTTATACCAATCCACGGCAGTCAGAACCAGTTTATTTCTGCAACTTGCCAATTATCATTCCGGATATAATATACCCGACAAACACAACCCCAAAATTAATAATAGTTGCTGCTAAAACTACCCAATAATTTACCTCGCTAATTTTTTGCGCTTTAATTGCCTCCATATTTTTTTTCGCCAGATTAAACATCTTAAATCAGCACATCGTTTGAATTTACAACCCTGTCGGAGAATTTCTTTTCTGTTCTTTTTTGGAAAAAATCGTTCAATGTCGCGGTGCAGTCGGAAACCATGCGCGTGTCAAAACCTTTTTTCAGCAAAGTTTGCATCGTTTTCGCCACGCATTGGTCGGAGGTAAACCCGCAGACAAAAACGGTTTCAATGCCGTTCTCCTTTAAAATATTTTCAAGGTCGCTCCCGACAAAGGCGTCAAAGGCGTATCTTCCTTTCACAACCAAATCCCCCTCTCTGAAAAGACCTTCTGAAATTTCCGCCTTCCGTGTCCCCCTAGTGAACACCTTTCCGAATGTGAGAAAAGCGAGCCATCCCTTTTTGTTTTTTGGGTCAATGACAAGTGGCGCGTGAATTATTTTCATTCCAAGCTCCCTCGCCTTCTTCACCAGTTTTTTGGTATTTTCAAGAACGCCACGGCTCTCCAACTGCTTTTTGATAAGCCGATTGTAAAGCCCTTTTTCAGTCCATTGGTTTTGAAATTCAACCAAAAGCACTGCCGATTTTGATTTGTCTAAATTTATCATATTGCTTATTATCTGTTGATAATGTTAAACGGTTGCCAATTCTTTCGGATTCGGTCCGTATTTGTTTTCTCCGGGTTGACTGTCCAGCACCAGAAGAACAATCACGATAATGGCGCCAATGAGTGGGATTAAATTTAACAGCAACCACCAGCCGCTGCGTCCCGTATCGTGAAGCCTACGCACGGCAACCGCTAACCCCGGAATAAAAACCGCTAGGATATAAATCCAAAGCAATACGACAGTGTTCACTCCTGAGGCTAAAAAAATAACACCGCTCAGAATAGTGATTGCCACATAGAAAATAAAATTAAAGAGAACAAAATACCAATACTCCGCCCTGGTTGCCCGCCCACTGAACACCGCGTACTTCTTTAAAACCTCAAAATAATAATGCATATTTTTTTTATTTAAATTTATAATTCAGACCGTTTTCGTAATATTACCAAAATCAGTCCGAATAATAAAGGATTTTTTATTTATAATCCGTAAAACAGTCCATAATCTGATTATATGCCTGCCTCTTTTTTGTTAAAAATATTTTATCGCCGTTAATAAGAACTTCGGGTGCCGTCCCGCGAAGATTGTAATTGGAACTCATGGAACTTCCATAACCTCCAGCGGTGAGAATGGCAAGAATGTCCCCCTCGCGTGGCTCGGCAATTTCAATTCCTTTGTTGAAAATATCGCATGTTTCGCAAACATTCCCGACAATTTGCGTGAATTCCTTTTCCCCGTCCGGATTGGAAAGATTCACGATGTGGTGGTAAGCGTCATACATCGCCGGGCGGATGAGATGATAAAACCCGGAATCCAGACCGGCGAATTTAATGCCGTTTTTTTTCTTAATCGTCGTTACCTTAGCAAGCAGAACAGTGGACTGAGAAACCAAAAACTTCCCGGGTTCAATCCTTATTTCCACGCTCTTTCCGTTCTTCTTTTCAAAATCAGCCATGGGTTTTTTTATCGCCTCCGCGAAATCTTTCAGATTAATTTCATCCTTTTCCGGGCGATATTCAACCCCGAAACCCCCTCCGAAATCAAGAAAATCAAGGTCGGGAAATTTTTCCGCCACTGAACACACCGCCTCAACGGATTTTTTGAAGACCTCGGGATCATAAAAACCGGAACCGATGTGGCTGTGCACCCCCGCGATACGCAGATTGTATTCATCGCGTATTTTTTCCACGGCGTCCAAATCAGCCATGGAAACCCCAAACTTGCTCTCGCTTTGCCCCGTCGTAACCTTAGCCGTTTCGCCCGCCCCCACCTCCGGACAGATTCTTATTGAAACGCTCTCTCCCGGAAAAAGTTTGCCGAAACGCCGCAACTCAGAAAGCGAACCGAGATTTTGAAGGACGCCCAGTTTCCCAATTCCAGATATTTCTTCATCGGTCGGATTGCTGGGCGTGAAAATTATTCTGTCTTTTTGATATCCCAAATCCAGAGCCAACCTCACCTCGTTGGGAGAAACGGCGTCAATGCCATAAATTCCACTCTCTTTTATGATTTTCACGATATGCGGATTGTAATTCGCCTTGACGGCGTAAAAAATTTTCACGTTAAAAGCGGAAAAAGCGTCCAGCAGAGTATCCGCCTTCTTTCTTATTGTTCGCGCGTCCGTGACGAATACGGGGGTTCCGTATTCGTCCGTTATCTTTCGCGCCTGTTCCAAGGCTGGAATAAACATCTTAGTCTTTTATTTTACACTAAAACTCAACTGTCGGCAAAATAAAAAATTATTTTTCTTTCCACGCCTGAATTCCCGCCCAAATTAAAAAAATGCTCAAGGGAATAAAAAATCCTTGCGGAACAATCAATCCGATTATGCCCGATAAAATACTCGCAACGCCCAAAATTCTTTTAATTATTTTGGCTTTTATTAAAAACAAAAAAACGAAGACCAGTCCGGCGAGAGAAAAAACTCCCGAATAAATCATAACAAATATTAAAAACAACGCTCGGGAGCCAATATCCAAATTAAAAACGCTTGCAACATTAAGATAAAGAAAGAGAGAAAGAGCGTAAAGCAGCTCCGAAATAACTCCCCATAATGTAATTTTCCAACTTTTCGGTTTCCAAAATCCTTCTTTCATAACAAATTATATTTATTTTCCAATCAATTTCTTAAATATTTCTTCCGAACGGTATAGGGGGGTCATCAAGACCTGCCGGCAGGCGGGCTTCTGGATGGCTATCAATTCAAATCAATTTTTTCAGGAAATATCCCCCCCCCTGATTTAGACCACCCAACAGGCCTTTTGTTTGATAAAAATTTTTCCATTTTCATCCCATTCTTTAAAAACACCATCAAAAATACCATCCGCGTTATTTTTTTTGCCCCCGAGAGCCGATGTCGCCTTTCCACTAAAATTGAGCGAGCGGTTTGAACGGCAAAACTCCAAACGAGTTTCTGTCCGATTATCAATTAATTAAACTGCCAAAAGTCCTTGTTTAGAACAGTCTTAAATCAGAGGCTTTAGGGCGCTGACAAAAAGTCAATCACTTGAGATTCTCAAGATTATCCGACTATTTTTTCTGCCTTTGGATAAAAAAGTGTTCATATTAATTTCCGGGTTATTACCTGTGTCAATGGCGGGGAGAAATTTTACCCCCGGGCGACTCGCGGAATCGGAAAATTGTCACTCGGTTCTGTACCAATCAACCAGCTCTCGCGCCAAACCATTCGCATCTTCACGAAAATTTCTGAGTTTTTTTCTTTTGCGACTGTCTGCATCTATAGTTTCCGAATGTAAATTCTCCGTTTTTTTAGTTACGCCATTTCCTTCAATATCCTTTAAATTGCCTGTATGGCGCATAAACTCAGCCGCCCCGGCTCCTTCCACTCCTCCGAAAACATCGCAATTGAAATCTTTTTGAAATTTAGACAAATCTTGAACGGATTTGATACTGAGAGTGGCGATGTCATAGTCAAGACCCAAATCCCGCAGGGACGCGATTAGGGGACGTAAGGTTGAACCTGTTCTGATATATTCAGTTAAAATTAAAATGCGTTTTTCGGGCGAATGCTTGAGTAAAAATTCACGAATCGCCCTTTTCTTGTTATCTAATTTTTCCCCCGAAATTTCCGCGTTGTCATGACCGGAACCGGCGACAAAAAGTGTTTCCGGCGTTTTTTCATTTAACCCTTTATATAATTCCTTGAATATCTTTCGGAAAATCAGTGTTGGAATTCTCGCTGATACGTCGTCGCCAATCAACAACGAATATTCCCCCCGATCTATTTTTTCACGAAGTTGTTCGAGAAGGTTCTCAATCGGTTCTCGCATAGCCTCTATTTCTTGATAATAATTTTTATGATCCCCTTGTTCTTGGGGCGATGTTGATTGTAATTCAAGCGTTCTCATAAAATTGAAAGCGAATGATAAACTTTTAAAATGTGGAAATGATTCCCAGCCTTCGTCCCCTAAGTATATCACATAAAATTCCAATATGCGGGAAACAAGTCCCCCAGTTCAAGAAATAATTGCAACACTTTGGTCGAAATAAAATAAAATCAAAGTGTTGCAATTATTTCTTGAAGATAGGATTATAATGTTTGCATTATAATACAAAAAGCGCCTATCTTTTTAAAAATACCACTTCAGCGCCCTAAACAAGGAGTAACAAAGGGTGAAAAGGGTTGCGCTTTAATTTTCCCAGTCAGAAATTTCCCAAACATAATAATATTTTTTGGGATCATGCTCGCCAAGCTTATTTATTCTGTAAAAATCCAAATCGTTTTCGTTCTCATGACGACCTTGCGCCTCCCATATGATAGGCATAAGCTCCCTATAAAAACGCCCCCACTCTATCGCCGCGTTGTCTATTTTTTCTGACATTTCCCCCTGAGAACCGATGTCGCCTTTCCACCAAAATTGGGCGAGCGGTTTGGGCAGTTGAAAGACAAGCAACAAGTTTGAGTCGTCAATTTTTGCCTCAAATCCAAAATCGGACAAAAGTTCATTCGCGCGCTCGCCGTGGGAGATTATAAACTGAGGAAGATCAAATCTTTTCTTCAGTAAATAGTCCATAATTTTGGGAGAGATTAAATGACGCTCTTTTTCATATCGTTCCAGGAGAGAGAGGAATTCTTCTTTGTACTCTTGAGAAACCTCATGACAAAATGTCCTAATCTTTTCCAGGCATTTTTTACTTTCAACGCCAAGCTCGCCTTCCTCCAATAATTCATTGGTATTGGACGGGGCTTCCTTTATCTCGCGTTTAATGTCCTCTAAAACCTCCACATCCCAAATATCCTCGGGATTTCTGAGACCCTCCTCTTCTTTTCTCATTTTTTCAAATTGATTTGGGTTCGCAAATTTCATATAGTTGATTATTGGTTAAAAGTAATTAAATCTTTATAAATTTTATTGGCTTTTTGTTCTTAAATGTAAAATTGAATATAACTCCAACGCTTAATCCGCAGTTTATCACAAAAATGAAATTTTGTGGGGAATTTCGGATAAGCGCTGTCATGCGAAACTCCGCAGAGCAGAACGGCGCTGATAAGCGCGGGCGTTATGCAAAATGGAGCGGAGCGGAATTTTGCATAACGTTTCAGAGTATGCGAAGTCTTACGGAGCGAAACGGAAAAAACTTGGAAAGGGACGGGTCAGGGACCACTTGTCCGTCCCCGGCGGGAACCGTATATCTCTTGTTGTTTCTGAAAGAATTTTAAACGTAACGCCCCAAATGTTTGAGCTTGAGCGTTCAGTTTATTTATCATTGAGTTCAACATCAGCAAAACATAAAAAATGATCAGTCCTACCTTTCACTATTTCAGAACCAACAGATTTCCATTCTTTTGAGGCAATAATCTTATCATATTTTCTGCCTTCTGGAGTCGTCGGGCCCTCCTTCAGAATAAACTTAAAATCATTATCAAAAACATTCGGAATTAACTTATCGATTTTTTCATCAAAATTCATGTCTGCGCAAACTATTTCAGGCATTTTCTCGTGAAGAATTATTTTTTCAATTTGGCTCCTAATTTCTTTAAATTCATCATCTAAGAAACTTTTTCCGAATTTTCCGAACGGGACCATATGCCCGGACAATATTCTTATATTGGTTCCTTTATAATCAACGATTGCCTCTAAAAACCCCTTATCATGAGAAAACGCCTTTTCCCCCTTCCAAATAAATGTAAGGTTTGGATTGGGAAGTATATTAAATTTTGATGAAACTATGGGGAATCTGCTGATTATGGAAATTGATAATTTTTCACCATCTTTTAAGTGAGAATTTGCTATTGAATACGTTGTTACATTTTGGAAACAGAGAGAATCAGCTATTATTCTGGGCTGATTATTTTTTCCAGAAACATGAATTTCTTGGAAGCAAACAATATCCGGATTGATGGATTTTAATTCGTGAATGAAATAATTAATGTCTTCTATTCCATATTCATGTTTTTGACCTGATGATATAAAACCACCACCCATGTTCCATGTTGCAATTCTCATATTATAAAATGAATTGGTAAATATTTGATAATGTTTTGTTTACAGTGGCTAAACTCAAATGTCGTATCGTATAATGTATCCGAATATGCGAAGTTCGTTTCTTGAATTTATTAGTTTAAATTTGGCTTAACTGATTACTGTTTTGGCTCACCTTTGCTTGATTGGCACTAACGGAGAAAGGCGGATTTAGGACAACGTTCAAGGGTGTGCGAAGTTTTGAAAACTTTCTTTTTATTATATCATAGAGTTTTCAAAATTTAGGTGAAAAATTTTTTTACTTCTTATTAAGATTATAGATGAAAAATTCCTAAATCGCATGCTCTTTGTTATGTGATGTAAAAAATATTTTTAATTTTTACCCTTGTTATAAAGTACTATCTCTTTTTTTATTTGCTCGGCTATGATTTTCGGTTTGTCTTGCGAGAATATCTTTACATCACCGAGCTTTTTATATGTCGGGAAGCGTTGAATAAATTTTGTTCTTTCTCTGTCTTCCTTTAATCCAAAACCCCTGGGGAGTTGCCTTTTAACTACAATTTCAGTACTTTCATCAATAGAATCTGAAGGAAGAAGTAAAACGGAAACTCCTTGCTCTTTTAATGTTTGTTTGTGTTTTAAAGTTAGATTTTCTAAATTTTCGTGGACTAAAAATCCGGAGGACAGAGAAAAAACAAAATTTTCTAAATCTTGACTCAAGATTTTATAAAATAACTTGGAATTTTCAAAACAATATTTTTTATATCCATTGTTGTTTATGTAATTGCCAACATTTTCAACGCGTTTACAAAATTCTTCATCCAGGTCTAGAAAATTATAGCTGAGCAAATTCGCCAAAATCGCTCCGCAAGTTGATTTGCCAACACCACCGGGACCAATTATAAATATTTTCATAATAAATAGTATTCGGAAATAAAAATTAAAAATATTTTTTATTTCATATAACGTTCAAGTGTATGCGATGTTTTGCGGAACGAAATGAAGCAAAATAGGGGTCGAGCGACGGCAGGAGCGAACCGCATATACTGTGTTGTCCGAGGGTGAGTGAGGAACGAGCAAAAGCGCCCCCCCCCGAGTTACAGATGCACTTTTTCCTTCAATTTTCAAAGCTTTTTTTCAAGAACAATTTGGTCATCCCAACCCTGAACCCTCGCCTTTTTGTAAAAAACTCGTTTGAATCCATTCTTGTAATAAAAAGATCGAGTTCTTTGATAGGGTTCGTAATCATCTTCATCCGGCAAAGTTTCAACCTCTCAATTGCATGAAAGCCAAACTTTTTTCCCTCATCCTCCAGCCATTTTAGCAATTTTTGCCCAACACCCTTTCTCTGAGCTTCTTTTTTTACACCCGTCCACATCAACAACATTTTGCCTGAATAAGAGGAATAACATAAAAACCCTGAAACTTTGCCATTTTCTTTTGCCACGACCAAATTGTTCAATGCAAAATCAATCTTCATATTTTTCAATCCATCTTCATTAAACCAATCCTTGAGACTAATTGCTACTTTCATAGCTTCTTTTTGATCTTGCTTGGTTGCTTTGATTATTTGCATAGTTAAAAAAATGATTCCTTATTTAAAAAACTTCGCATTCATCTTAAAGCGCGCCTGTAATTTCGCCTAACGTTTCAGTATATGAGAAGTTTTACCGACCTTATTGTTATTTAAAATAAAAGTCAGTGAAATTTGGACGGAGAGAAATAATTTTTTAATTTTTATTCCCCTAAGTCTTTCTCGAATTTTTCTTGTGACCTTTTCATTGCTTCAAACCACCGGGTTGTAAGCTCGCTTGATTTTTTGACTGCCTCGTCCATCAATGGCACCCACTTCTCAAGAATAATCTTCTCCGCCTCGCCTCGGCCTGGGACTGATTCAAAAACTTTGTTCATTTCCGCCATTATTCCATTTTCTTCGTTTGTTGTATTCATGCAATTTTCAAGAAATTGTCCAAAATATTTTTTGTTTTTTTGATTTTCATAAATATCCGGGATTCTCA
>QIJB01000061.1 GCA_003231675.1 Candidatus Campbelliibacteriota bacterium
GGTTGCCGATTTTGATGTGGTGCTGACAACCTTTGTTTATGAACAGGACAAGGGGACAAAGGTAAAGTCCAAGTAAGGAGCGGTTTTTCGGTGGTTCTAGGATAAAGAGTTTTTTAAAAAACAGTTATCAACATTCAGCGCGTTCAATTCAATAAAATGAAAAAATTTGATTTTAAAAGAATAATGAGGTATTTTAATTACCATTCAGGGAAGAAAGTTTCCATTAACGTATTGGGCGGTTGGAAGGTTGTTTCATTGCTTTTCTTTGTTCTTTTATTTGTTTTCAGCGCGGTGGACATATATCTTTTTTTTGGATACCAAAAAGAGATGAATTCTAATATTAAGGCGAATTTGATCGATGATGTTCCCCATGTGGTTATCAATAAAAGCGATCTCAGCTCCGTTATGGCTGAGTTTGAGAGAAGAAAAGCATTATTTGAGAATGCAATGGAATCTTCGGATGAAAAGGACCCTTCAAAATAAGAGACGTGAATGGCGGATTTGAAAGATTTTTTTAGTTCACACCCGGTTTGATTGGATATTTTTGCGGAATTTCCATATTTGATGATCGGTTACATTTTGATTTTTACGAGAAAGCCCCTGTAGTTCAATGGACAGAACACCAGCCTTCTAAGCTGGACATGGAGGTCCGATTCCTCCCGGGGGCACAGTTTTGCGAAAAAAGAAGGGGTTCATTTCCCCTTCTCGGGCGCTTGGCTCAGTGGTAGAGCGTTCGCTTCACACGCGAAAGGTCACAGGTTCGATCCCTGTAGCGCCCACATCCCAGAACGCAGTTGCTCGGCGCGCTTTATTGTTCCGGTTTACATTAAAACGATTTTCATTTTATAATGGTATCTATGGGCGGCTAGCTCAATGGCTAGAGCATCTCGTTTACACCGAGAGGGTTGGGGGTTCGAGTCCCTCGCCGCCCACAAAAAGAGCGCAGCGATTTTGAGGTGGCGAGCGAGCCAACTGCTTGGCTCGCGTAGGGACTCGAAAGCCACAGCGATGTTTTTGTTTTGCGAAGCAAAGGCAAAAACCGCGAGGCGGGCCTGCGAAAATTTTCCGTCAGGAAAATTATTTGTAGGCGAGTCCCTCGCCGCCCACAAAAAGAGCGCAGCGATTTTGAGGTGGCGAGGGAGCCAACATACGGTAGAGCGGATTAGAAAATTTCACTCAATTTCAATAAAATCATTGCTCTCGCTCCTTTGGGAAATTCTTCGTCATCCGTTTTTGATTTAAAGGATAATGCTTGCAAAACAAAAGCGGAATTGATAGACTTTTTAAAGTGAATTTCTTTAAAGCTATTGGTATAATAACGGCTATTTTGCTTTTTGCCTCCGCTTTGCTTTGGGGTTTTTATTTTTTTGGTTCTGCGGATTTTCAGGCAAAACAAGGGGTTGTTTTCCAAGCAAAACAAGAGCCGGTAAAAGCCGAAAAAAAAACGGAGTCAGCCGTCATATTCAACCCTAAAAAACTGTCATGGACGGAAATTACTCCATCCGCTCCTTGGGAAAAGAGAGATTCCGGGGAAGTTTTTGTGTTTAAAAACAAAATGTGGCTTATGGGTGGTATTAGCGCCGAGAATCCCAAAGACAATCATGCCGTCAAATACTGGGAGGCGACTCATTTTAACGATATTTGGAACACCGAAGACGGGCTGAATTGGACAAAGGTGGCCAGTAGCAGTGCCTGGGCGCCGAGGAGGTCAATGTCGGTCGTCTTTTTTAAAGACAAACTTTGGATGATGGGTGGCTGGAGCCCCGTAACCGGTTATACGAATGATATCTGGACATCAACTGACGGAATCAATTGGACAAAAATAGTGGCGAACGCCCCTTGGCCGGCCAGGGAAGGGCAACTTGTAGAGGTATTCAAAAACAAAATGTGGCTTATTGGCGGAGTAAATTACGGAGAACGGCAAACTAAAAACGATGTCTGGTATTCTTCAAACGGCATTGAATGGACAAGGGTGAAAAATATTCCATGGAAGCCGAGATGGGACCACGCGACGCAAGTATTCAAAGGAAAATTGTTTTTGGCGGGAGGAATGAATTTGGCCGGCGAAACATTTGATGATATTTGGGTGACGGACGACGGGTTAAAATGGACACTCATTACGGATAGTCCGCCGTGGCCGTCGCGCCAGGGGCATGCCCTTCTGTCATACAAAAACAAACTCTGGATTATAGGACGGTTAAATGACCTGGAAAATGGCGGGGTGAACGATGTCTGGTATTCTAACGACGGAACGAATTGGACAAAAACGGAAAACAATCCTCAGTGGGCCGGTCGCGAGGATTTCTTCTCCACAGTTTTTAAAGACAGGATGTGGGTCTTTGGGGGGATGGATTCAAGCTGGCAATGGAGAAATGATGTTTGGGCTTCCAAATTTTTGTCGCGATGAATGGTTTTTTTAAAAAAAACAAGCGAGCCTTATTGGTTTTGGTGGCAATCGGGTTATTGTCAATAGGTGGCGCGCTTGCCATTGATTTATCAAATTTCAACGAGGGCAACCAACTCGCCCAGATTCTTTCGGTTGAAATCAATTTACTCAAGACTTGGCAACGGTCAAGCGGATTGACGAATAATATCGCCTACAATTCTAAAGGAAAGGAAGTTGTTTTATTGCAAGGAATGTTGTCGCAAGACCTCGAAATTTATCCGGAAAAAAAGGTTACGGGGTACTATGGGAAATTAACGAAATCAGCCGTTCTCAGATTTCAAAAAAAACATAAACTTCCAAAAACCGGCATGGTTGACAATGTAACCAAGGAGAAACTCAATAAAAATTTCTTGTCGTTTTTATGTCCCGAACCAAAAGTCACATATCCTGATTTTTTCTTCAGAAAAATCACAAAAACATCTCAAGCACTTCCGGAAGATTATACCCCACCTTCGCTCAAGGAGATTTCCGGGAGCGTCAAGACGATAGGTGTCAATTGTCTCAGGTCTAACGTTTTGCCGTATTTGGAAAAAATGTTCAATGGCGCCCAGAAAGACGGCGTATATCTGGCCGTTACATCAGGGTATAGAGGTCATAAAATCCAGAAATATCTTTATGACTACTGGCTTAGAAGATTCGGATCTTACGCCCTCAGTGTTGTTGCCCTGCCGGGGAAATCAGAGCATCAACTGGGAACAACTGTTGATTTAACGGATGCTTCGGTCGGTTATAAAGGAGTCAGTCCCCGCTTCGCGCGCGGCGTTGGGGCGAAATGGTTGATAAAACACGCGTACGAATATGGCTTTATTATGAGCTACCCCGAAGGTAGTCGGCGCAAGACCGGCTACAGATACGAGCCATGGCACTGGAGATATGTCGGGAGCAAGATGTCTAATTTTCTTCATAAACAAGGACTTACCTTTAATGAAGCGCTCACCGCTAAACCGAAACCATTCCCTAGAAAAGACCTTAAAAAAGGACTTAAACTTTCCGCTCTCGCGGCAATTTCCGTTTTTACCGGTATGGATGGGAAGGAACATTTTCTTATTGAGAAAAATATACATAAAGCTTTGCCGATTGCGAGCATCACAAAGCTAATGACCGCGCTTGTCGCTTCTGATATTTATAAAGGCGATGACACGGTTAAAATGAGTGAAACTTCTTTGTCGGGAAAAGGAATCTCTGGCTATTATTCTCCCGGGGACACTTTTTTCTTTAAAGATGCACTCTACGCTCTATTGTTGGCTTCGCACAATGAAATCGCGAGCGCTATGTCCGAGCGGGAAGGGGTTGATAACTTCGTCCGGCTTATGAACAAGAAAGCCGTTCTCCTTGGAATGGCAAACACTCATTTTTTCAACCCAACAGGGCTTGACCCGAAAGCCGGAAGCGATGAAATCAATCAATCAACCGTTTTTGATATTTATAAGCTTTTAAAATATATATCCGAAAATAGGGATGACATATATTCCATTTTGGGAAAAAAGGAATATCGTCTCACAGATATAAGCGGAAATTTAAAAGTGGACTTGCATTCAACCGATAAACTTCTTTCTGATGGAAGCGCGGTCCTTTCGGTGTTGGGCGGAAAAACGGGCGAAACTCCGCGAGCGAAAACAAATTTAGCGGTTGTTTCCAAGGCTCCCTCGGTCGGTCGCGTTGTGAGTGTTGTTCTTGGATCGCCGAATAATTTCAGCGATATGCGAAATTTGCTAAAATACATTAAAAATTCTTTTGTGTGGCAATCTCCAAGTGTTTTTCCAAAATCTGATTTTAGTGAGTAATTGGCGCTTCAAGCCCAGAAAAAACTCCGGGAATATTTAAAATTGCCACACCCGAATAAATCAAATCTCTTTGACAGGTTTTTATTTTTAAGAAGTGGTATAATCTAAAGAGGGGGAAAGAAGAAAAAAAACAAAAAATGAAAAAAATTTCATATTACTTGATTTTGGCGGTTATCATTGGAGGACTCCTCTCTTCCTTTTGGGTTTACCGAAAATATTTCCATGAAGACAATGGTAATTTTTTATCTTTTGGCGTTAAGAGGGGTTTGATAAAAGAAATTGTGAAAGTAAGAGGCGAGGCGGTTTCCCAGAAAAAATTTAATTTGGAATTCCCATTTTCCGGAATTGTTGACGGAATTTTTGCAAAAGAGGGACAGACGGTTTACAGAGGAAAGCTTTTAATGAAGTTGGACAGCAGGGATTATGAATTGGAGGCCAAGCGACTGGAGGCTCTTCTTTCACAAAGGGTGCTGAATCTGGACAAATTAATAGCCGGAGCCACGGAGGATGATATAAATATTTCAAAAACAAAAGTGTCCGGAGCGAAAACTTCACTTGCCGAAGCGAAGAAAAATGTTATGGACAATCTGAGTAATTCTTACACGCAATCGGACGATGCCGTGAGGGGCAAGACCGACCGTTTTTTTAACAATCCTCGAACTTCCAATCCGACGATAGATTTCACAATTAACGATTATAAATTGAAAACCAACATAGAATGGAATAGGTTTTTATTGGAAGGAGTTCTTGATTCTTGGCAGGCGTCTCTCGGAAAAGTATCGGTTTCAGGGAATCTTGATTTACCCCTTAGAGACGCGAAAGAAGATCTCGGGAAAGTGAAATATTTTTTGAATCAAATCGCCTTGGCAGTGAATGGGCTCAAAGAGAACTCTAACCTTTCCCAAGGTGTTATTAATTTATGGAAGTCTAATACCTCTCTGGCGAGGAATAATGTGAACGCCATCACCGGTGCCCTTTTAGTGGCTGAAGAAAAGATGAGAAACGCCGAATCAAACTTGGCACTCGCCCAAAAAGAACTGACCCTTAAAACATCTGGAGCGAGACCCGAGGATATTAAAATAGCGAAGTCGCAAATTAATGAAGTTGAAAATCAAATTTCCATAGCCGAAGAGAAAATTAAAAAATCAAATCTTTACTCCCCTGAGGATGTTAAGGTTATGAAAATTCCGATTGAAAAAGGGGAGTTGTTTATGCCGGGAAGCCCCGCCATCTCTCTCTCCGCGTCCGGGCTCAAGATACAAGCCGATGTTTCCGAACTTGATATTGGAAAATTGAAGGCCGTAAACAATAACGATGTTTTAATAAAATTTGATGCTTTCCCGAACATTAGTTTCAAAGGGAAACTAGCCTTTATTGAACCGCAGGAGATTGTTAAAGATGGCGATACTTATTATCGCGTTAATGTTTTTTTCAATCAAAACAAAGAAAAAATTCGTCCGGGGATGAATGCCGATTTGGAAATTATGGTTTCTTCAAAAAGTAATGCCCTTAAAATACCTGAAATTGTTGTTTATAAAAAAAATGGCAAAAATTTTGTCAAGATTTTAAAAAATGGAAAAGTGTCTGAAAAAAGGATAGAGACGGGTATTGATGATGGAGAATTTATTGAGGTTAAAGAGGGTCTTGTTGAAGGACAAACGGTTGTTGTTTCTGATAATTAATAAAATTCAATTTTTATGGATGGAAAATTTTTTGATCCGGTTTGCGGTATGGATTTAAGCGATATTGAAGATGTCGCGACTTTTTCCTCAGGCGGAGAAGAATTTCGTTTTTGTGGAGATTATTGTGTGAATAGATTTAAAAAAAATCCTGGAAAATTTCAAAATGAACCCCTCATTAAGTTGAGGGAAGTGCGCAAGGTTTTTAAAATGGACGGCGCCGAAACAAGAGCATTGAGAGGCTTGAACTTGAATGTTTGGGCGGGAGACTTCACCGCCATTATAGGATCAAGCGGTTCAGGAAAGAGCACCGCCTTGAATATGATGGGCATGCTTGACAGACCGACGGGCGGAAAAATTTTTTTGAATGGAAAAAACACCTCCAGAATAGAGGACATCAAGAGAGCGAAATTACGTTCCGATATGTTTGGTTTTGTCTTTCAGCAGTATAATTTAATCCCATGGCTTACCGCCTATGAAAATGTCGCGCTTCCTCTTATCTTTGCCGGGGAAAAAGTGAACAAACAAAAAATAGAAACAGGCTTCCGTGAGGTGGGAATGAGCGACAGAATGGACCACCGCCCTTTTCAGCTTTCAGGAGGAGAGCAACAAAGGACGGCTCTTTTACGCGCCCTTGCCAATGAACCCGATATAATTTTAGGAGATGAGCCGACAGGAAACCTAGATTCAAAAACAGGGGGGATAATTTTAGAGATGCTGGTTAAATTAAATAAGGAAAAGAAAAAAACTTTAGTCATTGTCACCCACGATGCGGACATTGCCAATATGGCGGACCAAATAATCACCATTAAAGACGGAAAAACAATAAGGAATCACGGGAAGCATAAAAAAACATATACTGCCTAAAATCAAATGATAAAAATCAGAAATAAAAAACAGTTTTAAATATTATGTTTAAAAATTTTCTAATTTTAACGCTAAAAGGAATAAGATACAGACCAATGAGGAGTTGGTTGACTATTCTAGGTATTGTCATAGGTATAATGCTAGTGGTTATCATTCTCTCTTTGAGCGGGGGAATAAAGAATGCGGTTGGGAAACAACTTCAAATGTTCGGTTCAAACCTTATTGTAATTTTTCCGGGTAAAGAAACAAATCCTTTAATCGGTTTTTTGGGCGACCAAAGTTTCAGAGAAAGGGATTTGATGGAATTGGAAAAAATAAAGGGCGTGAAAACCATCGTTCCTATGGAAGTGAGGGTAATGAATATTGAATACAAGGGAGAGAAAAAGTCCATACTTGTTCATGCCGCTCCATGGAGGGGCATGATAGAGGTTTTTGAACAAGCTCAGGGACTCCGTTTGCAGGAAGGGAGATGGCCGATAAATGATCAGGCGAACGAAGTGGTGCTAGGTTATTTGACTATCAATAAATTATTTAAAAATAAAGTTCGTTTGGGGGATGAAATTATTGTTAAGTCAAAAAGAATGAAAGTGGTCGGGTATGTTTCGGAAATAGGCAATCAAATGGATGATAATACTATATATATATCCATGGATATCTTTCGGAATATGACCGGGATAAGGGGGAGGGAGCGTAGCGCCTTCGCCATCATTAAGCCCGGAGCAAACATTAATCTTGTCGCCAAGCAGATTAAATTTTCTCTCTCAAAACAGGAAGTGGTCCGCGATTTTTCCGTCATCACGCCCGAAAAGGCCGGTCGGCTGGTGGGCAACGTCCTCTCAATCATTGAATTTATCTTGATGATTATTGCCGGAATCTCCCTGCTTGTAGGGGCGGTGGGCATTATGAACACGATGTATACTTCTGTCTTAGAGAGAACCAGACAAATAGGCGTTATGAAGGCGATTGGCGCCTCAAGTGATTCCATCCTCTCTTTATTCCTCATAGAGTCGGGAATGATAGGATTGGTCGGAGGAATTTTGGGAATTGTTTTTGGAGTAACCGCTTCATATATCATCAGTTTCATCGCGGTCAAATTCGGCATAGGCAATCTTTTCTCTTTCGCCTCTTTGGATTTATTAGGGTTGTTCGTTATTTTGATAATCACTTTTATTACAGGCATAGTTTCCGGAGTTTTACCGGCGCGTGCCGCGGCGAAGATGGAACCGGCGGAGGCGCTAAGGTATGAATAAATAATAAGAGTATTGACTTTTAAACAAAAGGAACGATAATTTAAGTTATGGAAGAAATTAAAGTCGAAAAACAAAAAAATATACAGGAAGTTGGAAGAGAACAACTTTTAAAGACCCTGGAAAAAGACATTGAAATTGCCCTTGATGAAACATGGGCTGAATCTAAAGATGTCTTTTTGGAAAAATTCCTCGCAAAACTCCACAAGAACCGCGAAACCAGTAGAGTAGATTAATTTATTTATGGAAGTTGTTTACGAAGATGAGGACATTCTGGCGATAAATAAGCCGGCGGGGTTACTTGTTCATGAAACGGAAAAAAGTGAAGAGAAGACCCTTGTTGATTGGCTAATTAAAAATTATCCGGAAATCAGGAATGTCGGAGAATCGCCCGCCCCGTCGGCAGAGCAGACGGGTAGCAGTCGCCCAGTTTTTTTTCGTCCGGGAATCGTCCATCGCTTAGACAAAGACACATCTGGAGTTTTGTTGATCGCAAAAAATCAAAAGGCCTTTGATCATTTAAAAAAAATGTTTTCTGTTCCCTCGTCGCAATTGTCCGAAGCGGGCGGGCGGGGCATCATCTACGGAAACAGGGAAAGAGGAATTAAAAAAAAATATCTGGCTTTGGTTTTGGGAAAAATTAAAAATGAAAAAGGTATTATTGATTTGCCTATCGGAAAAAGTAAGAAAGATTTTCGCAAGAGGGCGTCAATCGGAAAGTTGACGGGGAAAATAAGGGAGGCAATCACGGAATATAAGGTTTTGGAAAGGTTTCCCGCATCAGTCGCCGGACAACAGGGCTACACACTGGTAGAGGCGCGTCCGAAGACCGGCAGAACACATCAGATTAGAGCGCACTTTAAGGCAATTGGACATCCGCTGGCTTGTGATAAATTATACGGTCCAAAAAACCAAAATTGCCCGGACGGACTCAGTCGTCATTTTCTTCACGCCGCCTCGTTGGAATTTGTTTTGCAGGACGGCTCAAGAGTAATGCTTGAAGCCGATTTGCCTGAGGACTTAAACAAAACGCTGTCGTTCTTGCGAAAATTAAGATAATATGCTAAATTTTAATACATTATGGTTTTAGTCGATATAAACATTGAAGAAAGAAAAAAGTGGGATCTTCGCTCAGGGAATACTGTTCGCATTTGGCAGAAGATTCGCGAGGGCGAGAAAACTCGTCTCCAGGCTTTTGAAGGTTTGATTATAGCCCATAAGCACGGTTTTGAACCAGGTGCCACTTTTACCATAAGAAAAATTTCCGGAGGCGTGGGTGTGGAAAGAATATTTCCGGTTTTTTCTCCGAACATTGACAGAATTGAGATTATTAAGCGTTCCAAAGTAAGGCGTTCCAAACTTTATTACATCCGCGAAAAAACCGCGAAACAGATTCGCAAGAAGATGAAACAACTAAAGAGTGTTCTCTCTGAAAAAGAAAGTAAAGTTGAGAAAGAGGATGAGGGGATTGTTGAGCCGGCGGAAGAATTAGAAGAATTGGAAGTCGGACAGGGGAAGACGAAAGTCTTTGAAGAAGGGGAAATAGAAAAGGAAAGTCTTGAAGAAAAAAAGGAGGGCAATTCAGATCAAGAAGAAAAAGAGGAAGAGAAGAAAGAGGAGGACAAAAAAGAAAATTAAAAATTTCTGCGCAGGTGGTGGAACCGGTAGACACGCAGCCTTGAGGGGGCTGTGGGAGCAATCCCGTGGAGGTTCAAGTCCTCTCCTGCGCACAGTGAATAAAGTGAGCGAGTGCAGGAGAGGACTTGAACCGGTAGGCGCCTATTTTTAGGGAGCAGAGCGACCTTAAAAATAGAGCGTTTCGGAGTAAGTTTCTTGCGAGAGGCAAGTCCTCTCCTGCGCACAGTGAATAAAGTGAGCGAGTGCAGGAGAGGACTTGAACCGGTAGGCGCCCTGTTTGTTCAAGAGCGAAGCGATTGATGACAAACAGCAGTGACTTAGTCCGCCTATTTCTCTCGCGAACACAGAGAGCGATTGAGAAATTCAGCGTTTCGGAGTCCCGCTAAAAGCGGGATGAGAGGCAAGTCCTCTCCTGCGTACATAGCGGTTCTTCTTTCTTTTTCTTAAAATTTATGGCGTTTTACACAAAAAACGGCGATGAAGGAGAAACAACTCTCTTTGTTGACGGTTGCCTTAAAAAAATTTCCAAAGATTCTCTTTTGATTGAGGCACTCGGCGCGCTTGACGAACTGAATTCTTTTTTAGGATTGTGTAAAATAAAAAGCTCTGAACAAAAAGCCGGACCTTTCGGCGAGCATCTCATTTCAGATTTTTTGGAAATTGTCCAAAATGATTTATTTATGATACAGGCGGAATTGGCGGGCGCGCGGAAAAAACTGGGAAAGAACAGGACGGAAGAAATTGAGAGAATCATTGACCACGCTGAAAAAGAAATACCCGTTATAAAAAATTTCGTCATTCCCGGAGGGTGCGAGTCATCCGCTCTCTTGGACTTTGCGAGAGCGTTGGCGCGACGGACGGAAAGAAAAATGGTTGCCGCGAAGAAAGAGGCGGAAGTCGGCGCGGAGGCGTTAAAATACATAAACAGGCTTTCGTCCTTGCTTTTTGTAATGGCTAGACTCGCAAACGTGAACTATGGTATAAAGGAAAAGGAGCCAGAGTATTAATGGTGGTCGTAGCTCAATAGGTAGAGCACTCGGTTGTGGTCCGAGCGGTTGCGGGTTCAAATCCCGTCGATCACCCAAATTGAACTTTTTAAAGAAAATCGGGTGATTATTGACAATGTGGCTCATTTGAAAAATCATGGAGCAGTATAAAACGGAACAAATAAAAAAGAAGGAGGCGTATTACTTAAGACCTGACATCAAGCCGATTATGGCCTGCGTAGGAACTTGTAGGGATTTTGGGGATTCTCCCCACTTGAAAGAAATTCATCGCGTTCAGAACGATACGGATGCGGCAGAAAAAATTGATAATGTTGATTTTTACGCCGATAAAAAAGATATGGATGCCAAAAATTTTAAACATCATGGCAAGATGACTTATGTTGTATCGGATATAAATAACAAAGATAAGTTTTCCCAAGAATTCAAAGATTGCACGGGATTAGTGGTTGCGGGAAGGGACAAAAAAACCGGAGAAAATATTTCTTTTTTGACTCATCAGGACCCACATTATTTTCTTAACGGAATTGAAAACAAAAACAAACTGAGAGAAGATCTTAGGGAAAGAATAAGGGCGCTAAAAGAAAGGTGTGAAGAGGGAACTTTGGATGCCAGGATTTTTGGCGGAAATTATTTTGGAGAAGATAAAATGGAATACAGGGAAAATTATCTCAATTCAATAAAATTCTTGTCTTCCGAGACCTCATCTGCTTTAGGCTTTGAGCCTGTCGTTGTTGTTGGACCTAAAAACATTGGAGGGCAAGACGATGTTTTTTACGATAATGAGCACAGAAGACTTTATATCGTCAGGCCGGTTGTCGGAGATGCCACCACTAACCCTGTCTCTCCGGAAAACATGGAAGAAGAACAAAAAAAGTGGTTTGTTGATGAATAATTCATTTTTTCCTCGCATTCGCGTCTCATATCCGTTTACAAATTCATCTAAAAATATATAATACAAATTGTTTAAAAGTTTTTATTACAAGTTTATTTAATTTTCAATAAAAAAATGTCCATACTTTTATTATCTTCCGTTGTCGCCTTTATTTCTTTGTTTTACGCATTGTTCCTGGCGTACCGCTTAAAGCAAAAAGACAGGGGCGACGAAAAGGTGAGGGAAATATCGCAAGCGATTCGCGACGGGGCGATGTCATTTCTAAGAAAGGAATACTGTTTTTTGGCGATATTCGTGGGTGCCGTCTTTCTTCTTATGGGATTTTTCTTGTCGTGGTCTTCAGCCGGGGTATTTGTGGCGGGGGCGGCGCTCAGTGTTTTAGCAGGGAATATAGGAATGCGGATTGCGACGATGAGTAACGGAAGAACCGTTTGGGCTGTGCGAAACAATATTAAGGAAGGGCTGGATGTCGCCTTTAACGCCGGTTCCGTTATGGGGCTCTCCGTCGTCGGTTTTGGTATTCTTGGCATAGCTTCCGCTTATTGGATATTCGGCGACCCTCAAATAATTTTCAGTTTCGGTTTTGGCGCGTCCGCCGTGGCAATTTTTGCCAGAGTGGGAGGAGGGATTTATACAAAAGCCGCCGATGTGGGCGCCGACTTGGTTGGCAAGATTGAGGCCGGAATCCCGGAAGATGACCCGCGTAATCCCGCCACGATTGCCGACAATGTGGGTGACAATGTTGGGGATGTCGCCGGAATGGGAGCGGACCTTTTTGAGAGTTATGTTGATTCCATAATAGCCGCCATGGTGTTGGGAACGGTTTCGGTCGGAGTTTTCGGTCTTGGCGCTGGGTTGCTTCCTTTAGGACTGGCCGCTCTTGGGTGTTTGGCGAGCATTGCCGGGAATCTCATTATTAAGTTTGTCAAAAAAGGGAGCCCCTCAAATATTCTCAATTCGGGCATAATGGGAGCTTCATTGATAATGGCCGTCGGTTCATATTTTCTCATCAGATATTCTCTTGATAATTATTGGGGAGTTTTCGCAAGTGTCTTAACTGGGCTTGTCGCGGGAGTGGCAATCGGTTTTATCACGGAATATTACACTTCCGCCAAATTCAGACCGACCCGAGAATTGGCAGAGTCCTCGGAAACGGGAGCGGCAACGAATATTATTAGCGGTTTGGCGCTAGGAATGAACAGCACGATTTGGCCGGTCTTAATTGTCTGTTTTTCAATTTTTCTTTCCTATAATTTAGCCGGTGTTTACGGAATAGCCTTAACGGCCGTGGGAATGCTCTCAACGCTCGGCATAACGCTTGCCACGGATTCATATGGACCTGTTGCCGATAATGCTGCCGGCATTGCCGAAATGGCCGGATTGGGACAAGATGTGCGCGAGCGCGCGGAGGAGCTTGACGCTGTCGGAAACACGACCGCGGCGATAGGAAAAGGTTTCGCTATCGGATCGGCGGCATTAACGGCAATCGTTCTCTTAATCAGTTACGCGAAAGTCGCCGGAGTGGCGGTGGTTGATTTGCTTAACCCTCTTGTTATTATCGGAGTGTTCTTGGGGGCGTTGCTTCCTTTTGTTTTTTCTTCTCTCGCCATGAGGGCGGTTGGAAAAGCCGCCTATGCGGTTGTTAACGAAGTGAGGAGACAATTCAGGGAGATAGCGGGGCTTATGGAGGGAAAGGCGAAGGCCGACCATGAACGGTGTATTGAGATTGTTACCGTTGGAGCCCTGAAACAGATGATTGTTCCAGGGTTAGTTGCGGTGTTGGCGCCTTTGGCGGTCGGTTTTATTTTTGGTAAAGAGGCGTTGGCCGGGCTTCTGGTTGGTTCAATCACAAGCGGTTTCCTTTTGGCGATAATGATGGCGAATTCCGGTGGGGCTTGGGATAACGCGAAGAAATACATAGAAACGGGAGAGCTCGGAGGGAAGGGGTCAGAAACGCATAAGGCCGCCGTTGTCGGCGACACGGTTGGCGATCCCTTTAAGGATACGGCCGGTCCGTCCTTAAATATTCTTATTAAGCTTGTTTCGATTATTTCAATAATAATCGCCCCTCTTTTGTAAAAGGAGGGTTTTCGGGGTGTAGCATAATGGCAGTGTGCGCGCATGGGGTGCGCGTGGCCCGGGTTCGATTCCCGGCATCCCGAACGCAGTGAGGGTGCAGTGAGTCAACTGCTTGACTCACGTCGGGAATCGAAGGGTTTGGCGATGCCGCAAAGCGGCCGACAAACCCCGGCCCAAAGGGGATTCCCGGCATCCCGAACGAAGTGAGGGTGCAGTGAGTCAACTGCTTGACTCACGTCGGGAATCACCACAAGGGCACTTCTTGTTTTGCGAGCAAAACAAAGTCGCGAAGGGTTTGGCGATGCCGCAAAGCGGCCGACAACAGACTTTTTGTTATTTATCTTATTACAAAAAAATGCTACTATATCGGAAGGTTGACTTACAAGCTTAATTTCCGCTTTTGGCGGACTATAAATAATTATGAACACATTACTTTGGATTATTTTGGGAATTGTCGCGGTTATTGTCGGATGGTTTGTTGCCGCCTACAACGGTTTCATTCGTCTCATCAATCGTGCCAAAGAGGCGTGGTCTGACATTGATGTCCAATTAAAAAGAAGGTATAACCTTATCCCGAATCTCGTGGAAACGGTCAAGGGTTACGCCACGCACGAGCGGGAGGTTTTTGAGAAAGTGACGGAAGCGCGAACGAGGGCGATGGGCGCGCAGTCAACCCAAGAGCGCGCGAAATCGGAAAATATGCTGACCGGCGCGCTGAAGTCGCTTTTTGCCGTTTCAGAAAATTATCCGCAACTGAAAGCGAACGAAAACTTTCTGGAACTTCAGCATGAACTTTCCGACACGGAAAACAAAATTCAGGCGGCGCGCAGATTTTACAACACCAATGTCCGCGATTTGAACATTAAAATTGATTCCTTCCCGGCAAACATTATCGCCGGCGTTTTCGCTTTCAAAAAAATGGACTTTTTTGAACTGGAGGAAGAAGCGGCAAGAAAACCGGTCAAGGTTGATTTTTAAGAAAAGAAAATGAGTATTAAAAGGTCTTTGTTGATTTTAAAATTAAATATTTTTAAAATGGATATAACTAAAATGGGGGCACAGAAGGGAGTCAAGCTGGCAGGCAGTATTTTTGTTCTGGTAAAAATAGCGGTTACATTTATGGCGTTAGTGATGGCGCTTGTAGGTTTTCCTTGGTACCTATCGCTTTTCGTGTTTTCTTTTGCATTATTACTACTCGTATTGCAAATAAGGAATGTTAAAAAAATATTGTCAAAAAATATTAAGAACCCAGATTCAGAACCAATCACTTTTTCGGGAGAAAAAATTAAAGAAGAACAAAATGGCTCCGGTCTTTTAGTGGTTTTGGCGATAATTGCGATAATTGGTTTTGTTGCCGCCACCGGTTATTTGTTAATGCAAAAAAAGGCTGTTAAAGTAACGCAAGATAATGTTACTCAAACAACAAAGACCGCCGGATCCAGTCAGAAAACTCAAAAAATAACAACCAAAAAGACGGTCAAACAAATTGCGAGCAGTCAAATTTTGGATTGCGAAAAAGATTTTGATTGTTTTGTTGAGGCGCAAAAAGACGGGAAAGATGCAAAAGTAAAATTTGTTTCCGCCCTTAATCCATTTGCGGCGACATTGATGCAGACAGAATTTTACAAAAACAAGAACGAACATATTTACCATCAAACAATAGTTCCAAATGAATACAGCGTTGATGATTATATTAAAGATTTTAAGGCAAAAGCGCCGGCTGATGAAGTTGCGAAAATTAACGCGATACCGCGAGAACAAATTGAAAAACAGTTTAATTCCATGAAAAAATGGAGTGAACAGGCTCTTAGCGCGCAAAAAGACACGGAACGGAGTTGTGTTTACAATAAACCTTCTGACTTGATTGCATTTTTAAACAAATGGAAAACGGGATCTTTTTCAAATAAAGATTGGGATTTCGCGACGATTTGCGTAAACAGGAACTTGCTTGAGAATCCGGACTGCACTTTACAGCCGGCAAGCATGGGCGCGACTGAAAAACCAAGCAGTTTAAGATTATCCAAAATTAGCATTGCCGACAGCGTCGGTTCTATGAGTTTCAGCGTGACAAATTTTAAAGAAAGCGCCGATAAAGTGCTTTGGAAGATTGGAAATAGCGGAATCGCTAAAATTTCTCAAAACACCGGAAAGAGTGTAAAGATTACCCCCGTCAGCCCGGGCAAAACAAACTTGGTTAT
>QIJB01000011.1 GCA_003231675.1 Candidatus Campbelliibacteriota bacterium
ATGTTCGCCCATAAATTAACGGCTATGTATGAGAGGATAGGAAAAACCAACAGGGATATTTATGATGTTCATTTTTTTCTTAAAAATAATTGGTCCGTGAATAAAAAAATAATTAAAGACAGAACCGGTATGGAGTTTAGTGAATTTCTGAAAAAAAGTATCGCGAAACTGGAACAGGTCAGTGATAAAAATATTCTGAGCGGTATGGGAGAACTTTTGGATGAAAAACAAAAAGACAATGTAAGGAAAAATCTTAAAAATGACACGATCTTTTTACTGAAATTAAAACTGCAATTGGAAAATGAAAAATAAATTGATTTACATCGCCAACGTGAGAATCCCGACGGAAAAAGCGCACGGGATTCAGATAATGAAAATGTGCGAGGCGTTTTCCGGGTTGAAAGTTGAAGGTGAAAAGTTAAAAGTGGAGCTTGTTTTGCCGTGGAGATTTAATCATATCAAACAAGACCCGTTTGAATATTACGGAACAAGAAAAAATTTCAAAATAACGAAAATTCCATCGCTGGACTTGGTCAGGTTCGGAAAAATCGGCTTTTGGATTCAATCGCTTTCGTTCGCCTGCGCCTCTTTTTGGTATGTTTTGCCGAAAAAAGCGGATGTGATTTATTCGCGCGACGAAATTCCTCTCCTTCTTTTGTCGCCGTTCAAGAAAAATTTAGTGTTTGAAATACATAAACTGCCCAAAAGCCGTTTAAAATTATTCGGATATTTATTGAGAAAAGTCCGGAAAATCATTTCCACCAACCAATGGAAAAAAGATTACATTTCCGAAAAATTCGGCGCGGAGGGGGGCAAAATTTTAGTTTGCCCGAACGGGATAGATTTAAGCGAGTTTTCTCTTACTTTGTCCGGGGAGGAGGCGAGGAGGCGGGTCGGTTTGCCGTGGGACAAAAAGATTATTTTGTATACCGGTCATTTGTACGGATGGAAGGGCGCGGATGTTTTGGCAAAGGCGGTTTCTTTGTCGGAAGAGAATATCTTGGCGGTGTTTGTCGGCGGGACGGATTCAGATATTGTTAATTTCAAAAAAAAATTCGGGCATATTCCCAATATCAAGATTATCGGGCGAAAACCGCATTCCGACATTCCGTTTTATTTGAGATCGGCGGACACGCTTGTTCTTCCAAACATTCCCGTAACGAGAGAGTCGGAGTTTGAAACATCGCCCATTAAGCTTTTTGAATATATGGCGAGCGGGACGCCGATTGTGGCGTCGGATTTGCCGTCCATAAGGGAGATTTTAAATGAGAGCAACGCGGTTTTGGTTGAGCCGGACAATCCGAAGGCGCTGGCGGCGGGAATAAAGAAAATTTTAGGAAAAGAGGAACTGGCGGAAAAAATTTCCAAACAGGCGTTTAATGATGTTCGGAATAACACATGGGAAAAAAGGGCGGAGAGAATCGTTGAGTTTATAAAGTTAAAAAGTTGAAAGTTGAAAGTTTGTAAAGTTGAACGGGGCGGAATGGCGGTTAGATTTTAATCCAATCTTTGGGGCAGGGATTGCGTTCCGCGCTTTTCGGGTCGGCGAACCACCTTTGGGGGGCGATGACAATTTTGTTCGGGTTTCCGTTCAGCCACGCTCCCCACCAACTGAAAGAGCTGTTGGCGATTATGTTGTGCTTGCATAAAGACATAAGCGCCAATTCCTCGCAGTCGCTTATGTTTTCTCCGCCTACGAATTCAGTCTGAAATTCCGGCTTTAATTCCTTTTTCGCCCATTCAATGTCGTCGGAAAAAACAAAAAAAACGGGCGAAAGTTCTTTTTCGGAAATTATTTCCATCGCTTTCGCGTAGTATTCCGGCGGAAGCGGTCCGAGGCGCGCCCGCGTTCTCGGGTTGGACTCATAGTCGCCTCGCCTGATATGAACGGAAACGGAGCGGGCGTTTTTTATTTTTTCCGCGATTTTTGACGCCGTTTCGCCGAACCCGTTTTTCAAGGTGAATTCTTTCCGGATTATGTCCGCGATGTCGGAAAAATACCTTTCATCTTGCCAGTTTCCGTACAAGTAAAGGTCCTTGTTTTTATTCTCCAAGATTTCCGCGCGAAAGCCAAAGCCGGCTTCGGAGAGATATACTTGTTCCGTTATCGGTTTTTTCCCTTCCAGTTTTCGGAACAATTTTCTCGCCGCGCGCGAGAAAAAGCCGGCGCCACTGTAATTGTTAGCCCGAAACCGCCCGATGTCTTTTTTGTCGGCGAAATTTTCAACGATATTGAAACAGCCGAGAGAGTATTTTCTCGGCGTGTCGCCTTTGTTCAGGGAAGAGTAATAGGAAATGTCCAGTTTCAGCTCCGTTCCGTTTTTTTCCGCCATCCTCCTGCCGAAGGCGTATTGGAACATTTGGTTTCCCAGCCCGTGCTGGATTTTCACGATTATCATATTTTTTTGAAATGGAAAAGACCGGTGCCGAACCCCTTTTCGGCGTTATATTTTTCCACCAGCTCTTTCCCGTAAATATATTTTTCTTCAACCAATTTCAGCGGGGAGAACAATTCAAGGACATATTCTCGGGCGAACGCCCTGTGAGCGTTGAAATAAGTTTTGTTCTCGTTGTCAACGGGCAGGGAAACATAAAGATTTCCGTTGCTCGCCAAAACTCTTTTCAGTTCTTTCGCCGCTTTTTCCGAGCCGAGGGGGTCAAGAGGGTCGCCGTACCTGCCGAGCCCTATATGTTCTATGACGCAGATTGAGCTCAGGGAGTTTATCTCCCCATTCCCGAAAGGCAGGGCGGTTATGTCGCCTCGGGCGAAGTCCAGCCCGGGCAGTTCAACCGGCAGAGGGCGGATGTCCACCATTGTCGTTGGGGTAAATTGCGAAATAATTCCGATAAGCTTGGCGTCCGAGCCGACATCAAAATGCTTGTCCGGCTTGTTTTTAAATATCTTTTCCGCGCACCATGCGTTTTGGAGAAAATAAATGGAATCAAGAGGTGTGGCGGAAGTTTTATCGCCGAGGCGCGGATACAGGTCTTCCGTTTTTAGCGCGAAATTGCCGGATGGCATTTTTCGGTACCTCCAGTAATCACCGAAGTAAGAAAGCAATTCGCGCGCGTTTTTCAGTATCCGGCATTTGCCCTTGAGCGCGCGGAGTGAAATCGCCGCTATTTTCAGCGGAGCGATTTTTTTAAGCCGGTTTTTAATTTTTTCGTTCATGTTTTAAGCGATATAAGAATAAGTTTTTTTGATTTCGGGCTCGCCGTCCCGATTTATATTAACATAATATTTGTTTCTTCGCGGAAACAAAATCCGATAGGCGGTCCGGAAAATCGGCTCAAACAATTTTGGGAATTTGTTTTTCAGCCAAAAGAAAGTTTTGATTTTCAGTTCCGACGGATTTTTTTTGGGTGGAACGGCTTCAACTTGCTCTTTTCTGTATTCACGCATATTTTCACTCAACTGCCCGCCTCTAATGCGAAAAACGCTTACTTCGGCGTTGACGGACCAAAGAGGGGATAATTCCGAGAATTTCGCCCAAAGCTTGTAATCTCCCGCCAGCTTAAAGCGCGCGTCCAATCCACCCGATTTTTCCCAAAGCTCCCGCCTCCAAAACACCCCGTCCTGGTGTATAAAATAGGCGTATCTCCCGTATATTCCGGTTTTTATCCAGCCTTGGTTGTATATGTAGCACGGATTTGTTTTGATAAGCCTGGAATCTTTATCAATCGCCCGCGTAACGCCTTTCAGCCATTTTATTTCGGGGTATTTTGCAAAAGTTTGGGAAATGATGTTAAAGGCGCCCGGCAGATACGCGTCGTCGGAATTTATCCAGGCAAAAATATCGCCGGTCGCCGTCGCGAATCCTTTGTTGATGGCGCCATACATTCCGCCGTCCTTTTCGGATAGCCACTTGAAATCAACGCCGGCGCATTTTAAGGGATACCGCCCCTCCGCCAGTGTTTTTTCGTATTTCTTGATTATCTCAACCGTTCCATCCGTTGAAGCGCCGTCAACGATTATGTATTCAATTTCAAAATCGCCTTCCTGCGACAGGACGCTTTCAATCGTTTCCGCTATGTATTTTTCGCCGTTGTAAACCGGCGTAACAATGCTGAATTTCATACAGTTTTAGATAATATATTTTTCGTATTTGCCGAAATCAAAACCCTTCGGGTCCTGCCGCCACATATAGAGCGGGACTTTTACGACAACGCTGTTTCTAAAAGTTTCGGCGACTTGAAAATTAAAATCCCTGTCCGCTCCGCGCCCGACAAAGGACGGCCAAACTCTTTCGTCCCGCGGGCGGAATTTCACTTTTTCAGCCACTTCTCTTTTGAACAGCGGGCTGTTGGCGGCTCCCGGATACGGCTGAAGGTTTCCGAAAAACAGTTTGTTCAACACTCTCGCCGTCTTTACACTGAACGGCACTTTGGAATGGAATCTCCCGAGCAGTTTCGGCATAACACCCTTCGTCTTTTTTGCCATTTCCCGCAATTCTCTCGGGCCGATTAAATAGTTTGGATTGTCCGCGAGATACCGCTCAACATCAAATTTTTTGCCGACCCATTCCGGTTTCCACGGAACCATATTCGTACAAAGATGGTTCGTGTTGTGCTTCAGCGCGAGCTTCAACTGCCATTCAATTCTGTTCAAAAAAGAAACATCGTCCGCGTCCTGGAAGGTTATCCATTCTCCCGCCGCCATTTCCAGTCCGTAATTCCGCGCCGACCAGCCGGCGTTTATATTCCGCCCTCTCTTGTTGACGCGATTCGGGTCGTCAAAGGGAACGGGGAAGTATTTCACGCGCCCGTCTTTTTCCATAATTTTTTCAACCGCTTCTTTCGTATTGTCCGAACTGTTGTCGTTCGCGACAATAATCTCCAAATTCCGGTATGTCTGGTTGATTATGGAATCAATCGCTTCACCGATTGTTTCGGCGGAATCACGCACCGGTATTATTACTGAAATTAAGGGATTTCTCATTTAATTATTTTTTTAATAAATTTTATATATTCTTGCGTGAATTGATTGCGGGTGTGATGCTTGTTAGCGTATTCCCATGATTTTTTCGTCCGCTCCATTAATTCTTCCGAGGGCAAAGACGCAAGGTCTCTGATGGATTTTTTAATCGCATCAATTGAATTATCTTTTAGGATTGTGCCAAAACTGTCAACATCTACGCCTGATTGCCGGCTGATAATGGGGATTAACCCTGCGTTCATGCAGGTGATGACACTTCCGGCTTGCCCCTCGGAACACGACGGGTATATTAACCCTATACAATTATTCACGATGTCTAAAAATTGCCGGCTTTTGATGTTTACAAAACCAACGGCCTTAATGTTGGGCGTTTCATAAAGTTCTTTATGGTATATTTTTACAAAATCTTGTTCAGCCTTAAAGGGTCCGCATACAATCAAATTAAATTCCGGCATTTGAGAAAACGCTTCCAAGACAAGGTCCAGTCCCTTGTGAACAGCGCCGCCGCCCCCCAGCCAAAGAAAATTTTTTCGCGATTTTTCTACGTCTCTGGACGGGAAACTAACAACGAAACCTGAAGACAAGGGAATGGAGTTGATGGGTCTATTTGCGTATGAATAAGTTTCAGCCGTTTTTTTGTTTCCAAGCATTGAAACAAAATCAGCAATTTCTATGCCTTTATGCGGTTTCACGTTTCTGTGAGGCAGTAAAACAACCCCCTTTCTGTTTTTTAAGTTTTCTATTCTTTCAAGTTCCGCTCGGTTGGCAAAAAGCCAATGCGATTCTGTTAAATGCGCAATTTTAACGCATTCGGGGTTCAATATTCTGGATAATCTTTCCATATTTAGTCCAAGATCAACAAAAAAGGAATATTTTTTTGTTGGTACAAATTCGTTATTTTTCCAATCAATAATATCTACATCATATCCAAAACTGTTAAATATCCTGACCATCTCCTTGCACTCCCAATAACTGGAATGATTGTTAAACGAGGGTGAATTTTGGTTTAGAACAAAGGGTGCGGTTATGTATGAGATTAGAACATTGCCGCGCTTCGTGCAGTGTGTCTTTGAAGAAATTTTCCCTGTGAATTTTCTTTCAAGCTTGTTCCGCAGTGTTAAGATATTTTGAAAAAGATTGTTTATAGAATTTTTCATTTTATTTGAAATGTTTTTTGTTGTTCTTGTGCCATAGCTCCAAACAAACCAAAACCCACACGCGGTAGGGCGCTTTGCCCTCCTCGTAAAAGTTGCTGATAACTTCTTTAATATAGTTTTTATTCATAAATTCGTAAATGCCCGCTTCGTTTGAAAGGAAAAGTTCGTCAACAAGATTTTTCATGCTTTCTTTTTCCATCCATTGTTTTATCGGAGGTCCGAAACCCTGTTTCTTTCTGTCCGCGACCGCCTGAGGCAGGAATTTTCTCGCCACTTCCTTGAGCAGTATTTTGCTCTCCCATTTTCCGCCCCATTTTGTTCCGAATTTTCCGCTTCCATTGTTGTCCGCCTTGAATTTTTCCGGCAGATTGTAAGCGAACTCCGCCAGTTCGTGGTCCAAAAACGGGCTTCTCACTTCCACGGATTCCATCATTGACGCGCGGTCAAGTTTCGCCAGCAGGTCGCCGGGCAAGTAGGAATAAATGTCAAACAAGTTTATTTTCCGCATCGCGGAAACTTTTTTACCGCCCGTAAAATCGGATTGAAAGTCTTCGTTGATGTTCCCGCCGTCTTTCCAAAGTTTTTTCCGTTCGCTTTCGCCGAAGCAGGTGACCGCCTTTAAGTAATCTTTGAACGGATCGGAAAGCAAAAATTGCTTGAGTTTTTTTCTTGAATCAAGGTTGTGGTGCTTGAAAGCCCAGCCGTAACCGTAGAACAATTCGTCCGCTCCGTCTCCGCTCAAAAGCACTTTCACTTTTCGCCGGGCGAGTTTTGAAATCAGGCGCGTCGGTATCGTCGCGGCGTCGGCGTGGGGCTCGTCAAAGTATTCCGCCATTTCGCGCAGTTCTTTCGCTATGTCAATGTCCGTTACGAGTTCGTGGTGGTCGGTTCCGAGCGCGTCCGCCACTTCTTTGGCGAACGGAAGTTCGTTTATGAAGTTTTCAAATCCGACGGAAAATGTTTTTATAGGGTGTTCCGCGTGTTTTTGCGCGTAGTAAGTGACGATGCTTGAATCAACGCCTCCGGAGAGCATTGAGCCGACTTCCACATCCGCCACCATTCTCCTTTCCACGGCCTGCTCCAAAAGAAACTCCAGTTTTTTTCTCGCTTCTTCTCTCGTTATTGAGAGAGGGGAGTCGGGCAATTTCCAATATCGCTTTTGCGCGATTTCTCCGTTTTTGAAAATCGCGGAGCGCGCCGGTTTCAGGTTTTGAATGTTTTTATAAATGCTTTTGTCGGGCGAAATATACAGTTTCCGCAGGTAATCGTCAATCGCTTGGAAATCAATCTCCCCCTTAATTCCAACCCGCAGAAGCGCCTTTATCTCCGAGGCGAAAAGAAGGTTGCCCGCCTCGTCAAAGGCGTAATAAAGCGGTTTTTGCCCGAAACGGTCGCGCGCCATAAAAAGCTCTTCTTTTTCGTTGTCCCAAATCGCGAACGCGAACATTCCGTTCAGGCGTTTCGGGCAATCGGCGCCGTATTCAATGTATGCCTTCAAAATCACTTCCGTGTCCGAGTTGGTGGAAAATTTATGGCCCTTTTCTTCCAGTTCTTTTTTTAGTTCGCGATAGTTGTATATTTCTCCGTTAAACGAAATGGCGATGTCCTTTCGGTTGTCTTTCATCGGCTGATGTCCGCTTGCCAGGTCAATGATTGAAAGCCGTGTCTGTCCGAGAACGCATTTGTTGAAAGGCAGGGAACCGCAATCGTCCGGACCCCTTTTGGAAAGCGCGTCAAGGGCGGCGGACATTTTATCCGCTTCCTTGTATTTCTCAATTTTTTCGCCTACGGCGCCGAATATTCCGCACATAATTTGTTTACATTTTAATCCAAGAGCCGGGAATGACATCCTTTGTATCAACGCTTGGCTTAACTTTATTAAACCATTTTTGGGGCGCGACAACTATCTTGTCAGGGTTGGCATTCAGCCATGCCCCCCACCAGCTAAAAGTGCTATTGGCGATAATTTGATGTTGGCAGAGAGACATCAACCGCATATCCTCATAACCTTTGTCGCCCTTGTTATGGTCTACATAAGTGGTGGGGAAGTCGGGATGTATGTTTTGCTTTGCCCACGCGTGGTCATCGGAGAAAATAAAAAAATGCGGGTTATTTATTTTCTGCGTGACAAAGTCTATCGCTTTCTTGTAATATTCTGTTTCGCACACCCCGTGATGATTTGCGGTTTCCGGATTTGCCACATAATCCGCCCTTCGTATGTGTATTCCCACGGAATGTGTATTTGCTATTATGTCGGCAATCTCTTTGTCTCTGCCGGCAAGCGGATTTTTGACGGCAAATTCTTTTCGGATTATATCTTCTATATCCTTGAAGTATTTTTCCGTTACCCAGTTGCCATCCAAATATACCGGGGGTTTTAGCGTCAGAATGTCTGGGTCAAAGTGGTAATGTTTTGCACGCGCGTAAATTTTAGTGTTTGCGAAGATTTTGTTATAAAGAAACCATCGCCGACCATTTTTTCGTTTGTATTTTTTAAAATATTTAATTTCTTGGTCTGTTGCTATTTCCGCATTGATGTTTAGGTTGTTTAATTCAAAAATCCTGGGAGTTATATTTCTCTGTTTTAGGTTAAAAGCGGAAATATCCAGTTTTAAGATATCGTTATTTGCATGGGCAATCCTGCGCCCGACCGCATACTGAAACATTTGGTTTCCCAATCCTCCTGATAAACGTGTGATAATCATGTGGTAAAAAATCTTATAACCTTATTATTTTTTCTATCCAAGTTTTTTCCAAGGGCGTGTCGTGGTATGAAGTGGAATATCCCAATAATTCATTCGCTTGAATCATGTCTGCGTTGCATTCAACTTCTTTTATTTTTTTTCGTGATATTCGCCTTCTTGGCAGTGGTTTAATTTCTTTTTGTTTTATGCCACGAGAGTGTTCAGAAACTTGCACATCTCCGTTCACATTTTGAAATGAAGTATAATTTTTGTATGAGTCACTGTATTCCAGACCGGCATAATCGCATATGCTTTTAATTGTTTTGTCGGGGTTTTTGCAAAAATCCTCGTATTTTAAAATTGGAATTTCGTACTTTAATATTTCTTTGACATAGCGCAAGTAGGGACCGGAGAATTCTTCCAAGGATACATTTCTGGAAATCCACACATCTATCGCATTTCTGACAAAAGCAAAGGGTTTTAACTCACATTTTTCCGTTAGGGTCTCAAGGGCGAGAAGTTTGTTTGGTGGGTTTTGGTTATTGTTTGGCAAGGGGTTAAAATTAACGAACGGCCAGTCTCGTATAATCAATCGCTTTTGTTGCTCTTTGCAAATGTTGTTTAATTCCACGGCGCTGTTTTCAAAGCCGTCAGATTTTAGGTTTATTCCGTACCATGCCTTGGCTTGCTGTTTAATGGTGCGTAGCGCCACGGGTCCTTTCCCGCTTCCGCCACCCAACGGATTCACTTCTGACATAACAACAGTATTGGGCAAGCCACCCAAGCACCTATTCAATACTGTCCCGCCAGAACGTGCATAGCATATCATTAAAATTACAGACATAAAATAATTGTTATGTTATGAATTATTATCACGCCACGATTGTTTTTAATTGGCTGTATTTGCATTTAAGTTTAACTTTTAAGAGATTCACAGAGGGTATATCATTTCTTAGTTGTTCATTTAAATCAGCGTATATTACGTCGTCCACAAAATCTCTATTACTTTCATAAAGTTTGTTTGCTATTTGTTTCCTGGCTTGATGATTGGGTTGTTTTTGTGTGACAGCCCAGCTAATTAATTTATCTTGTAGTGATAAATATTTTATACCGAGTTTTTTGCTGCGCAAAGATCCTATTCCTGTTGGGTGCCAAGGATGTACCGCGAAGCAGTTTGGTAAATTAACACTTTGTTTATTAGTAGTAATTTCTAGGCGAGAGTTTGTGTCCGCACCTAATTTTGAGAGACCAGTACTCCATATTTTATGCGTATCATATCCTCCTATTGTGTGCCAATATTTTTTACGCGCAGATATCATGGGACCAAAATTGTTTACAGTTTCAGGGATAGGTCGATATTTACTGGGGCAGGCATTTAGGCATTTATAAAAATTAATTTGTGCCTTTGTCCAGTCTTGATAATATTTAACTCCAACAGGGTGTTGCGCCATTTTTCGGTGTATATTTACTACGGCACGTTGATTTTGTTCATGGAATGTTGTCAATTTAACCAAAAAATCTTTTGGTAGCAATTGGTCGCCGTCCATGACAGAGATGATTTCGCCTTGGGCAATCTCAAGTCCTGCGTTGTTGCATCTGCCTAAGTGATAGGGGGCAGTTACCGGCTCATTTAAATATAATATTTTAATGTTTATTTTATCTTGTGCTTCATTGAATTTATCTTCAAGTGTTTCTAGTCCCAAATCATTATTATGTTTATTGGATACCTCTCTGCTTCGCTGTTCAACATAAATAAGTTCAAACTCTTCTTTGGAATAATCTTGAAATAGTAATCCGTCAATTAAGTGAAAAAAGTTTCGGTAACTACAATCCCAGCTAATTATTGAATGTTTCATTTTTGTGTTTATTTATTGATGATGTATTAATGTACGATTTAAATCGTTTGTCCACGCTCTTATCATTTCAGTTTCTTTTTTTGTTACAATGTTTTCTTTGTCAAGTAGCTTGTAAACAACACGAAGATTGTGTAGGGGGTCGGTTGTAAGAATAGATTTATCCAATATCTCTATAAGTTTTTTGGTTTGCATGTATACGGGTATTTCATCTTCAAAATCTTTCATTATGTTGTGGTTGTTGCGATTCTGAAACACGGTTGCTTTGGTAAACCCAAGAAGGTAATCATTTTCCCAAAATAATCTTTGCGCGATATACCCCCTCAGGATATCGGTAAATCTAAAACTTACTGTTGATGGTAAATATAAAAGAGAAAAAACCTCGCGTCTCCATAGTGTATTTTGAGAATTGAATGGGCAATATATACCTCTGTCTAATACCGAGGGTGTTTGATTGTTAAATTTAATTTTTTTGTTTACAGTTAGCCTGTAAACTGCATCCACATCAGGCTCGATATCTGCCAATCCTTGCCATGCGCCTATTTTTACCCTTCTTGACTGCTTGGTAAATATTTCTTGAATTTTAGTAACTTCATCTAGTGGGTATCCTCGGGGCCAAATGTTTTCTTTGGTGTAGTGTTTGTAAATATTTATAAATTTTTGGTCACTGGTAATGCAATCACTGGTGGTTTCAAATTCGGGGAAAGCCCAATCGTCATAGGGAATATTGTCGTCATCAGTGTCATATATGATATCTGCTCCTGATTTTATCGCATAAAGATACCCAATATTTTTGCGAGCATAATGATTAGACGGCAAATATTTGATAATTTCAAAATCTAATTTTTCTTGATCTTCTAATGATAGGAAAATAATGTTCTCTGTATCTTCTATTTTTTTACTTTTTTTATCACCGATTAAAATAATTTGCCAGTCTGTTAATAGGTTGGAAAATTGCTTGATGGCTCTCGTCTTTTTATTTATGGTTGTGATAATTAAAAATTTTTTCATACTATTGATCACTATCATTTAAAGTATAGCACGTTGGCGGATATACCCCCAAGATGTCTTGTCTTGAGGCAGCAAACTCATCTTCCACGTTGATTGTTGAAATTTCAAAATAAATTATTTGGGTTTTGTAAAAAAGATTTTCTATGCCAAAATTGACAGAATAATTTCCGGGCGGAAGATGGGGATTATTCACTATAATAGATATTTTATTCTTACCAGCTTCTATGCGGGGTATATCAATTTTAGCTGTCATAATTCGGCTTAATTGACTATTTAAAATTTGTACTCCCATTTGGATGTTGGCGATAGGGTGTTTGTTATCTATTAGTACATCAAATTGCAGTGGATCATTGCACTTGAGAGGATTATTGGGCGTGTTTTTTAATTTAATATAATTTATAATTACATTGTCGTTTTTTGTTTTGTAGGGACCATGTTCCTTTAAATCGTTGCGTGATAATTTGAGGTACTCTCCAATCACTTCTTTCGTTTCCCCAATCATCTTGACTTGGCCTTGTTCCAGTAAGATGCATCTTTTGCACAGATTTTGGATGGCGGCCATATTGTGGCTGACAAACAAGATGGTCCGTCCGGCGGTTTTTGTTACTTCGTCCATTTTGCCAAGGCATTTTTTTTGGAATTCGGCGTCGCCGACCGCTAGCACCTCGTCCACCACTAAAATATCCGGCTCCATATGGGCGGCGACCGCGAAGGCGAGGCGGACATACATCCCGGAGGAATATCTTTTGACGGGGGTGTCAATAAATTTTTCAATTTCTGCGAATTTAACTATATCATTAAACTTCTTGGCAATTTCTTTTTTGGTCATTCCCAGAATCGCGCCGTTCAGGAAAATGTTTTCGCGTCCGGTAAGCTCCGGATGAAAGCCGGTGCCGACTTCAAGCAGGGAAGACATTCGCCCTTTGTATTCTATCGTTCCCGTTGTTGGTGGGGTGATTTTTGACAGAATTTTGAGAAGCGTGGATTTCCCGGCGCCATTCGCGCCGATGATGCCTATTGCTTCACCTCTCTCCACCGTGAAATTAACATCTTTAAGCGCCCAAAACTCCTCCTTGGTTTCCATGCCGATTGCCGCCTTCGCCTTGTGCTTCAGGAAAGAAAACGGTTTTTTCGCGATATTGGTCAACACATCCCGCAACGCGACATAACCGCCCCGTTGGTGGGTGATGTTATATCTCTTTGATAAATTTTTTACGGTTATAATTGAGTTTGACATACCAATGTTATACTAATATATACGAATTATACGAATAAATACAAATATTATTTATCTATGCGAATAATGCGTGCTTCTGAAATTTATCAATAATCCCAGCTTGATATTCGCCGCCTGCAAGTAATTTTGTATTTGACGATAATTGTCTCTGGTAATCATTCTTATTGATTTGAGTTCCAGAATAATCCTATCATCAATAATAAAATCCAAAATATTTCCTGAGTCAGAAATGGATAATTCTCTTTTGTATGGTATTTTTGTTTCTTTTAATTTTTTTTCTATTAGGTCTCCATATTGTTTTTCTCTCGCGTACTGACCGAGTTCATTGTGGGCGGCGAAAAGAATCCCTGTAATTTTATATGAAAGATCCGGGTAGATAACCTTGCTATTTATTTGCTGATTATTCGTAGTCATTTGTATTATGTTATTTATTCGCATATTTGTATGTTCATCTAAACAATATCCGCGAAATATCTCTCCGTTTTTTTGAAAAATATTACACCAACGATAAGCAAAATTGAAACGGCTATGAGAGAAATTCCCAAGAGCGCCCAGTTAATCGGCGCGTTGCTGAAAAGCCCCGCCCTTGCCGCCTTGATAACTCCGGTCATCGGATTTAGCGCCAGAATCCACGAGTATTTGCCGGCGATACTTGCCGGGTAGATGACCGGAGTGACGAAAAGCATCATTTGTATGAAGTATGGCAGAACATATCTGACGTCTCGATATTTGACATTGATTGACGCTAGAAACAATCCTCCGCCAATCGCCGCCATAAAAGTTATGAGCAGAAGCAATGGCATTATCAACAAACCCGACAAACTCGGGGTGTATCCGTAATAGACCATCATTCCCGCCAAGATAATCGCGGCGATGAAAAAATCAACGAATTTGGTGATGACGCCAGCTATCGGGAGTATCAGCCGGGGAAAATAAACTTTTGTGATTATGTTGGCGTTACTAATAAGAGATCCGCTTGTTTGCGATAGGGATGTGGAGAAAAATTGCCAAAACAAAAGTCCGGCATAGACGAAAATCGGGTAGGGGATGCCGTCCGAAGGCATTTTCGCCAATTTCCCGAAAAATATGGTAAAAACCACCATTGTCATAAATGG
>QIJB01000100.1 GCA_003231675.1 Candidatus Campbelliibacteriota bacterium
TTTTGAGAGACAGGGTGGTTTTAATCGGGCACTCACTCGGAGGAATTTTCCTCGCGAAATATCTGTCAGAAAACGATTTCCCGAAAAAAATTTCGGCGACATATTTAATCGCCGCCCCTTACGACGCCGAGGATTCGGAATATTCACTGGCGGATTTCACGCTTCCGAAAAGTTTGGAGAAGTTGCGGAGGCAGGGAGGAAAAATTTTCATTTTTCAAAGCGAAGACGATCCAGTGGTCCCGTTCCCGAATTCGGAAAAGTATCTCCGGGCGCTGCCGAACGCGAAAAAGATGGTTTTTAAGAACAATGGCCACTTCTCGCAAGAGAAGTTTCCAGAACTGATTGAAAGCGTCAAAAAAATATCATCCGAGCCGGTGCAAAAAACGCTAAAATTCAAAGAACACCTTGTGCCACTCATATTGTCTGGCAAAAAAACCGTCATATGGCGAATTTTTGACGATAAGGATTTGCAAGCCGGAGACAATGTGGATTTGATAAATGCGGACACAAAAGAAATATTCGGCAGCGCCAAGCTGATAGAAATCAAGGAAAAACCCTTCGACGAAATAACGGATGAAGATTTTGACGGATATGAGAAATTTGAAAGCGAAGAAGAAATGTATGAAACATACAAAAAATACTACGGAGGTAAATTGAACAAAGATACGACAGTCAAAATAATCAAGTTCAAGTTGGATGAATAAGATTTGGAAAACAACCCTCAAATGAAAGGGGTTATTGTCATCACAGAAACCCGCTTGTCCTTTTTCAGAAAAGAAATGCCGGAAACGGTATTCCCTCTCCGGGATTGGCGCGGGGCGGACAGGCGCGCAAAACAATGAACAATAAAGAAAATTACTTTGAAAAATTAGTTGATGAAGCCGTTTTGGCGTTGCCTGAAAAAATAAAAAAAGCGATAGACAATGTGGCTTTTGTGGTTGAAAACGAGGCGCGCCGAAAAAAAGCCGGGGAAATGGGCATAAAGAAAAACGAAGTGTTAATCGGATTATACGAAGGCATCCCGAAAATTAAGCGGGATGACGGATATTTCGGAGTGTTGCCTGACAAAATTACCATTTTCAAGAAACCGATAATGGAATTAAGTGGCGGGAGCGGAGAAAAATTAAGAAAACTTGTCAATGAAACGGTCTGGCACGAAGTCGGTCACCATCTGGGGCTTAACGATGCGGAGATTAAAATCCTTAAAATAAAAAAGCGATAGAGGGGCTGAGAAAACCTATAAAAATAAATCAATTATACTGGATTTTAAATGTTGAATCTTTATTTCGACCAAAGTGTTGCAATTATTTCTTGAACTTAAGCTATTTCATTTTGCCACAAAAGAGATATAATGCGAACATATGAGACTTGGAAAATTTGAATCGGCAGGGAGGGAGACTATCGGAGAAGGATGTCAAAAAAAGGTTTTTGTTGACCCTAAAAACGAAAAAAGAATCATCGCCGAGATGAAAGAAAACGTGAAGGAAGATACTCCCCGCCAATTGAAAGGCAGATATTATCTTACAAAAATAGCCCACCTGCTTCTTCCCGAGAACATACCTGCCGTCTACCAAGCCGGAGAATCCGTTGAGGGAAAACAAACTGTTGACGCGGAGCGCATTGCCCATTCGCCGGGACACGCTCTTTTGCAGAAAACATGGCAAATGGAAGGGAGTTTTGATGCGGCATATGAACAAGCGCATAAAGAATTAGGGGCAGATATCCAAAGGGTGGAATCGCGGTTGAGACATATCGGTCTGGATCTTGGGGTTGACACCTACGTATCTAATTTTACAAAAGACAAGAAAGGAAACATATATTATCTAGAAACATTTAGGCCGTGGGAAATTAATTTCCCAAATCATGGGAAGATTGAGATGTGGTTTGACGAAGAAAAATTGAGAAATGCCATTGATGGGCTCTCTGATTCCGCAACCAAAGAAAAATGCAAACGCCTTCTGGAGAGAGTTTTCGCCCTTGCTAAGGAAGAGGAGCGAGAATTGAGGACAATCAACACTCGTTGAATAATTCCAAGAAATAACCGGGCTATTCTCGGAAATCCAGGGGTAAAAAACACATTCGTCGCGATAAATCTTCGCGCAGGTTTCCTTTAAAATAGCTGCCGGGGTAAAATAAACAAATGAAACGAGAAATAATCACATTGTCGGGAAGTACCAAGTTTAAGAAAGAATTCATAGCGGCCGCCGGAAGATTGTCGCTTGAAGGAAAAATCGTTCTCGCGCCGGCAATATACGGAAAAGCGGAGGGTATTGAACACTCTCCCGCCACGGCCAAACTGCTGTATGAGTTGCATCTGGATAAAATAAACATTTCCGACGGCATTTTCGTGATTGATGTTGACGGATACATAGGCGATTCCACCCGAAAGGAAATAGCCTACGCGAAAAGCAAGGGAAAATTCGTAAAATACCTGTCAAAGGAGTCATAAAAAAATATCCGCGACTGACCGCCCGAAAAAATAACTATCCAAAAATCCTTTACCAATGTAAAATATGAGGCAATGAAAAAATACAACAAACTGGTTAGAGATAAAATCCCAGAATATTTAGACGAAAAAAACATTCTCTATGAAAAGAGAATCGCCTCGGAGAAAGAGTACCGAACCGAGCTCATAAAGAAATTAAAAGAGGAAACGGAAGAATTTCTCGTGGCGGAAGAACCGGAAGAACTTGCCGATGTCATTGAAGTTGTTGAGGCGTTGAAAAAACTGCCTGAATATTTTGAGGTGGAGCAAATACAGTTGAAAAAACTTGAAAAGAAAGGTGGCTTTGAACACAGGATAATTCTCAAAGGAGAAAAATAGAAAAACCGTAATTTCAAAATGCATATTGTTTATATTTTAAAATGCGATGACGGGACGCTTTACACCGGCTCAACCGTGGATTTGGCGAAACGGCTTCGGGAGCATAACGGGCTGAAAAGCGGGGCGAAGTATACGCGGTCGCGAAGGCCTGTGAAGGTGGTATACCGAGAGGAATGTGAGACACTCGCGGAGGTCAGAGCGAGAGAGGCGGAAATCAAGCGAATGACTAGGGAAGAGAAACTTAAACTGGTGAGAAAATTTGCATAAGCCTGACATTTATGGTACTGTTCTTGCAACAAAAGGCCTTCAGGGGGCTTTTTTTATGGATTAAAATATGGCAACCAAAGGAGAAACAATAGTCAGGTTTGAGGATGCGTCGTTTGAATATGGCCATGCCAACCCCATTTTGAATGAGGTTAATTTCGGCGTTCGCCGTGGAGCAAAAGTAGCGCTTATGGGGCAGAACGGCGCCGGGAAAAGCACGCTCTTTCATCTCATAACGAAAGACGCTTCCCCCGAGGACGGAAAGATACATCTGGCGCAAAATTTGTCCGTCGCGATGGCGCGCCAGGTTATTCCACGCGAACAGTTGGACATCACCATGCGGGAATTTTTTGAAAAAAGTTTTTCCGAAAAAATATACGATATTGATCCGAGGATAGACAAGGCGATGGAAGCGGTAAATCTCTCCGCGCCGAAGGAACGGCTTGTCAATGATTTTTCCGGCGGACAGCAGGCGCGGCTTCTTTTAGCGTCCGCCTTAATTCAAAATCCGGACTTGCTTTTGTTGGACGAACCGACAAACAATCTGGACAAGGAGGGTATCGCCCATTTGACGAAGTTTCTGATTGATTACAAAAAAACGGTCATTGTCATCTCTCATGACGCTGATTTTTTGAACGCCTTTACCGAAGGGGTTCTCTATCTGGATATTTTCACAAAAAAGGTGGAACAATATGCGGGAAACTACAAGGATGTAGTGCGCGAGATTTCCGCGCGCGTTGAGAAAGAACGCAGAAAAAACGCCCAATTTGAAAAACATATCCAAGAGAAAAAAGATAAGGCGAATTTTTTCGCGAATAAGGGAGGGAGGATGAGGGTTCTGGCGAAACGAATGCGCGAGAGCGCCTCCGAGGCGGAGGAATCAAAAGTTGATGTTCGGCGCGAAGACAAAACAATCAGAAAATTCACCATAGGAGTCAAAGAGCATCATATCGGAGAAATTTTGCGGATTGAATCGCTTTCAATTATGAAAGACGGAAAATTGGTTGAGTGTGAGGCGAACGTTTCTTTGGTGAAAAACAGGCACCTTCTTCTGATGGGACCCAACGGAATCGGGAAGACGACCTTGCTGGAAAATTTGGCGAAAGGCGCGCGCGAGGGGGCGAAAATTTCCGATGGCGTGAGAGTGGGATACTATCGGCAGGACTTTTCAACGCTTGATTTTGATGAATCCGTGTATAAAACACTTGAATCAGTGATGGACGGACCGGACGAGCAGGAGATGCGAAGCGTGGCGGCGGGGTTCTTGATTAACGGCGACCTTATGCGCGCGAAGGTGGGAAACTTGTCCGAGGGGCAAAAAGGGCTTGTCGCTTTCGCCCAACTCGCGCTGTTAAAGCCGAACCTTTTGATACTTGACGAGCCCACCAACCATATAAACTTTCGCCACTTGCCCGTTATCGCGAAGGCGTTGGACAAATACGAAGGGGCGATGGTTCTAGTTTCCCATGTCCCTGAATTCGTGAAAAAAATCCGCATTGACGACATACTGAATCTTGATAAGTTGAGAGCAAAATAAAAATCCGGAAATATACAATGACGAGCGTTGCATATTTTGAAAGGGCGAAATATCGTTTAATGTGTTATTCTTGTAAAAATGAGAATAAGAATAACGGCAACAAGGGGTGTTTTGAATAGTGTCTCCATCGGCAAAAACTATGATTCTTTTGTGGTGCTGAAAAATATAAATTTCAGCCTCAATATGGGTGAAAAAATCGGACTGGTCGGCCCAAACGGAGTTGGAAAGTCAACGTTATTAAAAATTATCGCCGGTATTGAATCGCCCAGCGAAGGAAGAATAGAAAAAATCCCCGGAGTGAGCATAGGATATTTCCCTCAAGAATTCCCCGGGGTCCTTTCCGTATCAGAATTTCTGGAAAATTATTCAAAAGAACTTTTTTATAAATTCGGTTTTAAGGACAAGGTTCTGCAAAGAAAAATTCAAGAATTGAGCGGTGGCGAAAAATCAAGATTGGCCTTGATAAAAATAATGAACTCCGGAGCGGATGTATTTTTATTGGACGAACCGACGAATAATCTTGACATACCAACACTCGTGTCGCTGGAAAAGTTTATTAGAGAAAGCAATAAAGCGTTTTTAATCATTTCACATGATAGAGAATTTCTTGACAGGATAATAGACAAGACAATAGAACTGGACGAATTTACCCGTCAATCAATAATATACGACGGCAATTACAGCGATTATCTGGAAAAACGCCAAAGGCGGATAGAAAAAGAATGGGCTCAATATCAAGACAAAAAAGGTGAAATTATAAGATTGGAAAAATCCGCGAAAGAAAAAGAAAACAAAGCTAAGAAAACGGAAAAAACCAAATGGAAAAAAGACAGCGAAAAGATGGCTTCTCATGCCAAAAAAGAAAAATCCGCGGGAAATTTGCAGCGCGCCAACAAGGCGCTAAAAAAACATTTGGAGTCAATTGGCGAAGCGGAAAAACCAAAATCAAAGCTGCCGCTTAAAATGTCTTTTGATGTGACAGAGAGAAGCGGAGACAAGGTTTTTAAATTGGCGGGTGTTGTAAAAAAAATCGGCGATGCGCGGATAGGACCCGTGGACTTATCCGTCAGATACGGAGACAGAATACTTATATTGGGCGCGAACGGGGTCGGCAAAACAACATTGATTAACATACTCTTAGGCAAAGTTAAGCCCGATGGCGGAATTCTTGAAAGAGGGGCTCGTCTTTCTGTCGGGCATTTGCCGCAAGAAAGCGATTTTGACGCCAACTCCACCGTTATCGCTCAATTTATGAAAAGTGTTGATGAAACGAAGGTAAAGGAGGGTATCGCGCGCCGGCTCTTGAACCGCTTTAATCTCACAGAAGAAGATATGAGAAAAAAAATGAACGAAATCAGCCCCGGGATGAAATCTCGGCTCATGCTCGCGATTATGATGACGAACAAAGTTAATTGCCTTATTTTGGACGAGCCGTCCAATCATCTTGATTTGGACGCTCTTGAAAAATTAGAATGGGCGCTGAAAAATTTTGACGGCACGCTGATATTAATCAGTCATGACAGATATTTTATTAACAGGATTGGAATTGAAAAAACTTACCTTCTTAAAAAGGGAGCCAACTTGAAAAATCTTATTGACTATCATGAGTACGAGAAAATTATTGGATAAAATCCGCATAGACGACATACTTAACCTTGATAGGTTGGGGCTGGTGAAAAAGACAGAGACAAAATAGGACCGACTTCCCAAAAGGATGTCTAAAAGGTAAAATAAAAATACAAAAGGAAAGGTGGGCGGCAAAAAAAACGCATCCGCTTAAGGAGTAACCGAAATAAATTCAAGATTAAAAAATATGAACAAACAAAAAACAAACGAAGAAATAGAAGTTGTTTTTCTTGATATCAATAAAGAAGAAGTTGAAGAAAAATTAAAATCCATCGGTGCCCCAAAAACCAAAGATATTTTCTACCGCCAGGCGGCTTTTGATTACCCTGATTACAGACTGAACAAGGACAACAGTTGGATTCGTCTTCGCGACGATGGGGAAAAAATCGTTCTCGCTTTTAAAAAACGGCTCGGTGTTACTTCGCAGGACGGGAGCACCAACGACGAGGGGATGGAGGAAATTGAGATTGTCGTTGACAGTTATGAAGAAACGAAGCTATTCCTTCATAAAGTCGGTTTTATTGAAAAACATGAGGCGGAAAAAAAACGCGCGCGATGGAAAAAAGGGACTGTTGTTTTTGACATTGACACATGGCCCGGAATTCCCACATTCATAGAAATTGAAGCGGAAAGCTGGGAGGATATAGACGAAGCGACGAAACTTCTCGGATTCAATCCGAATGAGCGAAAAATCTGCTCGGTAAACCAAATTTACCGGCTTTACGACATAGATGTAAACGACTATCAAAAAATCGGTTTTGACGGGATGGTCAAAAAATAATCGTCGGATTGCGATAAAAAATATCCAATTTGCGAAAAATATGAAAACAAAACTGGCGCGTTTTATAAAAAAACGGGAAAAAATATTTACGGAAAAAGGAGCAGATTTGGAGCATAAAAGATGGGCGAGGTGGCAGAACTACATAATGACAAAATTATTCCGCATCGCCTCAAGGTCGGAAAAGAGGATAACACTGACAGTCCCGATAAAATATTGGAAAAAATGGAAACGGGAAATCAAGAGCCCTTACGCTGAACTGTCAGAAGAGGAAAAAGAAAGCGACAGAAAACAAACGCGAGCATACTTACCGGTGATAAGAAAGGAAAAAATAATTTTCGTAAAAAAGATAATTGAAACAGTTGGCAAATTAAAAAAGGAAAATGAACGGAAAAAACATATTCGTGAAGAATCGTCCGAAAAATACAGACAAGGATACGAGGCGGCAATTTCCGACATTGAGCAAGGACTGCAAAAAACAGCGGAAGAATTGAAATAAAATAAAAAATAACAAAAATTGTATTACTCTTATTCCCCGTGTATAATCAATGTAATATGGAAAATGGAAATTTTGCGAATTGGGTGAGGTATTCGGTCACTTTTAGAATTGCCGTCGTGGGAATATTGGCGTTATTGCTTCTGATTCCGGTCGGAATGGTGAGAAACCTTATCAACGAACGGGAATTCACAAAAAAGACGGCGGAAGCGGAAATAAGCCAAAAATGGGGCGGGCAACAAACGATTGCCGGACCGATTCTCTCCGTGCCTTATAAAAAATACGCCACAAATAGCAGGGGTGAACGCCTCGCGACAACGCGATACGCGCACTTTTTACCGGAAAAACTTTCAATCAATTCGGTAATAAAACCGCAAATAAGGTCGCGGGGAATTTTTGACGCGGTTGTCTATTCTTCCGAAATAAATTTCTCCGGAAAATTCACCGGTCCCGACATAAAAAATCTGGGGATAAAAGACGCGGAGGCGGATTGGAGCAAAGCGTTTCTGTCCGTGGGAATTTCCGACACGAGAGGGATTGAGGACAACATTAAACTTGACTGGAACGGACACTATATTGAATTCAAACCGGGAGTCCCGTCTGACGATGTGATACGCGACGGCGCGCAAAACTACGCAATGGAGCCTTATTATGGAAAAAGAACGGAACGCCAATTTTTAAGCGTTCCTCCTCCCTCTCGAAGAATAGGGCAAAGCTCCGGAATCAGCGCGCCTCTCTCCCTGGAAAAGGGTGTTGATGAATATGAATTTTCCTTTAAACTCAATCTCGCCGGAAGTCGGGATATCCAATTCGTTCCGGTTGGGAGAATCACCGAGATTGCCTTAAAATCAGACTGGAACGCGCCCAGCTTCAGCGGAGCCTTTTTGCCGGATGAACGAACTCTCACGGAAAAAGGATTTAAGGCGTTCTGGAAAATTCTTGACCTGAACAGAGGGTATCCGCAAGCATGGACGGGCAACGCGTATAATATATATTCGTCCGCCTCCGGCGTAAAACTTTTGATAACCGTTGACGACTATAAAAAAGCGCAGCGCAGCGTAAAATACGCCCTGCTCATAATCGCCCTCACCTTCCTTGTTTTCTTTTTCTCCGAGGTGTTTAACAAAAAAAGAATCCATCCGATACAATACATTTTGGTGGGACTGGCAATAGTTTTGTTTTATGCATTACTCGTGTCAATCTCAGAGGTTGCCGGTTTCGGATGGGCGTATTTGGCATCAGGTGTCGCGACAATCGGTCTGATTACTTTATATTCAAAGAGTGTTTTGGCAAACACCAAGATGGCCGCCATCCAAGCGGCAATTCTCTCTTTTCTTTATCTCTTTATATATATAATACTTCAACTTGAAGATTATGCCCTGCTTATGGGCAGTGTGTTGCTTTTCTTAATCTTGTCCGCTATTATGTATCTTTCAAGGAAGGTTGATTGGTACGCCACGGGAGAAACGGAGAGAGACAAATAATCTAAGAAGCTTCTCCTTTTGGGAGAAAATATTTATCATGGCTTTTATTGACGAAATAACCATATTCGCGAAGGCAGGTGACGGCGGAAACGGCGTTGTCCGCTGGCTGCATCAAAAAAGAAAAGAATTCGGCGGTCCAGCCGGAGGCGACGGAGGTCGCGGAGGCGATGTTTACGCGCTCGCCGTCCGCAACATACATCTTCTGTCAAAATACAGAACAAAGAAGAAACTGGAAGCTGGACGGGGTGAAGACGGACAGGGAAAGACATTCAGCGGAGCGAACGGAGAAAACCTTGAGATAGAGCTTCCCATCGGGTCAATAATAACAAACGTAAAAACGGGAGAGAAAATACGCTTTTTCAAAGAAGGCGAAAAGGTTCTTCTGCTTCGCGGGGGCTTTGGAGGAAGGGGAAACAAATCGTTCAAAAGTTCAACAAACAGAAGCCCTAAGCAATTCACGCTTGGGAAGCCCGGAGAAGAAGCGGAGTTTTTTGTTGAGGTTGAACTGATTGCCGATATCGGATTAATAGGACTCCCCAATGCCGGGAAAACAACGCTCCTCAACGAACTGACAAGCGCCAAAGCGAAGATTGGAGGATATCCATTCACAACCCTTGAGCCCAACCTTGGTGAATTTTACGGATACATAATATCCGACATCCCCGGACTCATTGAAGGCGCGGCGGAAGGGAAAGGACTCGGACATAAATTCCTCCGCCACATCCGCCGAACGAAGATTTTGGTCCATCTGATTTCGCTTGAAAACAAAGACCCTGTGGCCGCCTACAAGACAATCAGGGAGGAGTTGGGGAAGTTTGACAAAGAGCTGGCAAAAAAGAAGGAAATAGTGGTCCTGACCAAAACGGATGTAATGGAAAATTCAGAAAAAATCGAAACGATAATTGAAAAAATAAAAAAAATCAATCCGAACGTCTCAACCCTCTCAGTTTATGACAAAATGTCCATCAAAAAACTGCAAGACAAGCTCATAAAAGAACTCTCCGAAAAATGAACCGGCGCGCCCTGCCCAGAACATGCCAAAAAAGAATTCATCTTCTGTTCCTTAGGCCTTCAAATATCGCCTTACCGCTATAAGGCTTGAAATAACGCCAAGTCCGACTCCCGCAAAAAGAATAATGGAAAATATTTGCGCAAAATTAGAAATGTAATAGTCATACAGATTGATGTTTCCGAAAAAACTCTCTGTCATAGGTCCGAGCCACATCGTCAAAGGATAGAAAACGAGCATCGTTATCACGGAGGCGATTACGCCGTATAATAAACCTTCAACGACAAATGGACCGCTTATAAACCTGTTGCTCGCCCCCACAAGACGCATAACCCCTATCTCATCCTTGGACGTGTAAATCGCCATACGGATAGTGTTAAAAACAACGAGAATGGAAATTATTATCAAAATAAGACTGATGGCGAATCCGATTTTCTTTGAAGAATCCAAAATTTTTGAAAGTCTCTCTATGACAATCTTATTTTGCCGGTAACTGATTTTATCTATTATTGAACCGACTCCTTCCATTTTAAGGGCATCCTCAAGAAACTTGGCGATACTGGCGTACTGAGAGGTGTTTTTCGCTTTAATGTTAAGCGCCGCTCCGAGCGGATTATCCCCGAGTTCTTCAAGGGACTGGGTAATCAAGGCGTTGTCTTTGTGTCTTTCCTTAAAATTTTTTAATTCTTGATCGCGAGAAACATATTCCACATTCTTAACCTCACTCAATTTTAAAAGAGAATCTTTCAAAAGAAAAATATCCGACTCAGCCGCATCGGTTTTAAAATAAACGCTTATGTCAACTTTATTCTGAAGTTCATCCAGTGTTGAGAGAATCAACGCGCGCGAAAAAATAATTGAACCGATTGTGAAGAGAGTCATCGCCATTATTAAAACTGTCGCCAAAGAAACCCAGCCGTTTCTCCAGAAATTCATAAACCCCGCCTTCAACACTCTTTTGATTTTTGTCATTATCATAAAATTTTCAAAAACAAATACTTTTAAAGCACATACCTTCCTTTTTTGTCATCGCGGATAATCTTGCCGTTCTCAAGAGTTATCACTCTCTTTCCAAGAGAGTCAATGACGGATTTATTGTGAGTTGCCATAATAACTGTCGTTCCCAGTTCGTTTATTTTTTTAAAGATTTGAACGATTTCCCAACTGTTCAAGGGGTCAAGATTACCCGTCGGCTCATCGGCTATGACGACCTCCGGTTGGTTGACAATGGCGCGCGCGATGGCAACTCTCTGCCTCTCGCCGCCTGAAAGCTGGCCGGGAAAATGAGATGCCTTATCCATAAGATTGACGAGCTCCAGAACTTGCGGGATGCTGTCATCAATTTCTTTATTGCTTTTTCCAGCCGCTTCCATCGCAAAAGATATGTTTTCATAAGCCGTCTTGTTTGAAAGTAGGCGAAAGTCCTGAAAAACAACCCCTATTCTTCTTCTTATGGCAGGCAATTCATCCTGAGGAATGGAATGTATGTTGACGGAGCCAAAAAAAACTCTTCCTTTAGTGGGTTTGTCCTCGGCAATAAGAAGTTTTAAAAGCGTTGTTTTACCGGCGCCTGACTGCCCGACAATGGAAACGAACTCACTCGGCTCAACGGCAAAACTTACGTCATCTAAAACAACACCCGAAGGCTCTTTGGAATAAATTTTTGAAACCTTGTCAAAATAAATCATGCAATTGGAATAATGAATAAAGAATTATACTCTTGATTTGTGATTCATAATTCGCGCTCCGCTTCTATAAACTCGTCCAGTTCTCCGTCCAGAATCGCGTCCATATCGCTTGTTTCAACTCCCGTCCGGTGGTCTTTCACCATTTGATAAGGATGAAAGACATATGACCTTATCTGCCTCCCCCACTCCGCCTCCGTGGTTTTGCTCACTTTCATTGATTCTTCCTTTTCTTTTTGTATCTCAAGATTTCTCCTATAAAGTTTAGCTTTCAGCATTTCCAGCGCCCTTTCTTTGTTCTGTTGTTGGGAACGTTCCGAACTGACATGAACGGATATGTTGGTGGGCAAATGGACCACTCTCACAGCCGTGTCTCTCTTGTTGACGTTTTGACCTCCCGGTCCTCCCGCTCTGCTGAATTCAAGCCTTATGTCTTTTTCCGGGATGTCAATTTCCTTGGGTTCTATAAAGCGCGGAATCACTTCAACCATCGCAAAAGACGTGTGGCGCAATTTTTTCGCCGAGAACGGGGAAATCCTCACAAGCCGATGCACACCGGACTCGTTTTTAAGCGCTCCGTAAACTCCCTTCCCTTTCAGCTCAAACGTTATATTTTTGTAGCCTCCCGACTCTGGAGCCTTATGTTCATGCAAAATCTTTCTTTCCCATCCTCTCTTTTCCGCCAGCCTGGAATACATCTCAAAAAGAATTCTGACCCAATCTTCCGCGTCATCCCCTCCCGCTCCAGCGAAAATAGTCACCACGGCGTCGCCCTTATCATATTTGTATTTGGCCTTTTCTTTCTCTTTCAGAGCGCTGATTTCTCTTAAAACTTCTCGGGCTTTTTCTTTATCCTGCCAAAAGTCCGGCTTTTGCATTTCCGCTTCAAGTTCTTGCAATCTTTTCTCAGTTTCGCCAGCCATAAGGGTATTATAAAGAAAAAATGCCAATCTTGCAATTGACGCCCAAAATCAATATAATGTGAGAAGGTAAGAATAAGCCCGAGTAGCTCAGAGGCAGAGCAACTCCATGGTAAGGAGTAGGTCGGAGGTTCAACTCCTCTCTCGGGCTCAAATAAGCCACCTTAGCTCAGTGGTAGAGCAACGCACTCGTAACGCGTCGGTTCAAATCCGAGAGGTGGCTCAAAATAAAAGAAAGGGGGACAATTTTGCTTTACAAGGGAATGGGCATATGCCAGTATATCCGTAGGTTTTAAGTTTGTAAAAAAGACAGGACCTTAAAAAGGGAGGAAGAAGATGAACAAAAAAAGAATTTTAGGCGGGCTATGGCTCACCATAGCTTTTTCAGGATTTCTATATATGTCGTGGACAGAAGTCCTCGACATAAAAAGAGTTTTAATTATTCTTATCGTCGCTGAGGTATTAAGCAAGGCGATAAGAGTGATTGATTACCTCTTATATAGAAATTCCTGTATGGAATTGTTTCTGAAAAAGCTAAAGAGGGATAAGTATTCCCGTTGGGCGGCAATTGGTCGTCAGATAGGATATTTATTTCTCATTTTTTTAGGACTTCTTGGAATGCCCCGCGTCGCGCTAGTCGGGATGGCGCTAATTTCAGTAATAATGATGACGACGACTTTCGCCATTTTTATTACAATCGGGAGTGATGATGATGATTATCATTCCAGGGAAATTTCAGATGTCTGCTTGTAAAAATTATCAAAAACAAGGAGGGTAAAATGATTGAAAGTTTGATGACGTTCATCAAAGAAATAAAGGAGGCTGCGAAAAACAAAGATTTCGCGGCTGTTGAAAAGGCATGTGAAAATGCCGAAAAAAATCTAGAAGTTGTGCGCGCGAGACTTCGCGCGCAAATGAAAAAATAAAATAAAGAAACAGGGCTCTCCTCGCGAGAGCCTCTTTTGTTTTTTATGCCAAAAATCATTTACAAAGCGTGATATATGTGTTAGAAAGGAATAAGAGGCAGAACCTTAACTTCATAATAAAAAATAAAAGGAGGAAACAATGAAAGAAAAGATTAAGGTATCCACGCTCCCAAACGGGATTCGCGTGGTGACACAAGAAAGGGATTCAGGGAAAGTGGCATTCGTCTTTATGGTCGGATGCGGCGCCAGGTACGACCCTGAAAAGGTGGTCGGGGTCTCTCACGCCCTTGAGCACATGATGTTCAAGGGAACAGAAAAAAGGAGCCCTCGCGACATCGCGAGGGAAATGGAAAATAGTGGAAGCGATATAAACGCTTCCACAGGGATTGAAAAAACGACTTATTATTTTACCGGTCCCGCGAGCCGGTTTGAACAAACCCTTAAAGTTTACGCGGATTCGCTTAATAACAGCCTCCTTGACGCCGAGGAGTGGAATAAAGAGCGAGGGGCTGTTTTAGAGGAAAAAGAGATGAGAGACGAAAGCAACACAAAAGCCGTCTTTCAGTCTCTGCATGAGAAGATGTTTAATCTCAACATGGGCATACTCGGATCCCGGGAAACGATAAAAAACATCCGGGTGGAGGATATGGGCGATATCATTCGCAAATATTATCTGCCTGAAAATATCGTTATTTCCGTGTCCGGCGGAATTAAACACAGAAAAGTCCTCAAAGTTGTGAAACGCCTTTTCGGTGATTTTCACAACTCGTGGGTTCTTAATGGGAATATTCCCAAGTCCATTCCTTTCGTCAGGAGCGCCTGCCGATATACGGAAAAAACAGGCCAGTTCCAACAAACGGGACTTGTCCTTGGTTTCCCGGGATATTCAATGAAGGATGGGAGGAATTGCGCCGCGAGGGCGTTATCCGGCATTTTGGGATCAGGGATGTCCTCTCGCCTCTTCCAAGAGGTGAGAGAAAAAAGGGGGCTGGTCTATCATGTCGGCTCCGACGTAAATTCTTTCTCAGATATGGGAATTTTTTACGCATACTTCTTCAGCACAAAGCCGGTGGAGGCTTTGTTGGTATTAACAAAAGAGCTGAAGAAGATGCAAAAATTCCCGGTAACGGAGGAGGAATTAGAGAGGGTTAAATTTCAAATGAAATCGGCAATTCTTTGCCGAGAAAATTCCTCCAGTTTTGCATCGAGTAACGCCCAAAATTTACTTTTCGGAAATTGTATAATTTCCGAAAGTGAATACTGCGCCAAGGTGGACGCGGTCACGGCGGAAGACATCCTTGGGGTGGCGAGAGATATTCTTAATCTCTCTAAGGCGACAGTGGCCGTGACCGGTCCGAAGTCGCTGAAAGAAGAAATAGAAGAACTAATGTTAAAATAAGTGGACAAAAATGTTTCAAAAGGGAATCCTCGCCGGATTCCCTTTTTTTATTTGAGCGAGTTTTCCAAATCTTCAATTATATCTTCAATATCCTCAATTCCAACAGATATTCTAACTAAGCCTTCGTCCTTCAATATTTTTCCGATAGTGGAAATGGGTGCGATTATATTCCGTTTTTTCAGCCTCCAATGAAGTTTCTTCACGCACAGCCCGCTTTGTTTCCTTGCGTCAATAACAATCTCCTTTGTGTGAATGGGCGTCTCATTCGGTTGGGTTTTGGGTCTGATGCTTTGGGCTCAAGGACGTCAACCTCTCCCCCTTCCTGGAACTCTTTGAGCCACCGCTTCAAACTTCTTTCGCTGTGCGGGCGCAACTTGACCACATCGACCAGCCTCATTTTGTTCTTTGTTACCGGCTTAATCCATCTTAATCTCTCCTCTTTAATTGTTTTTTACCCACAGGGCACAGGTGCATATTTACGCACATACCTCTGAACTAATCGTTTGGGGCAAAAACCGCCATAAGTCCTTGCACATTACCAAACTTGCTTTACAAAAGAACGGGTATATGTCAGTATATCCATAGATTTATAATAAAGAACTTTAATAAAGGAGAAAATATGAACAAGAAAGGGATTTTAAGTTGGCTATGGATTGCCATAGTCTCTATTTTTATTTTCCACTTGTGGAAGATGGAAATATTGATTATCAGTGAAGTAATTTCACTGATAATGACGATTGAAATTACCGCCCTTGTTTTTAGGGGTGTTGATTTTTCTTGTGGCGATAAAGATCACAAGAAAATATGTTACAAAAAAATCGCATTCGCCCGCAATGTGGCATATGCGATAATAATATTTTTGTTTCTCCTAACCCCCATCAGTCCCATAACTGTCAGTATAGGTCTATTGTTGTTTTCTACTACATTATTGATATTTGAGATGTGTTTTTTTTGTGTATGGCAACGGTTTTGTCATGCACAAAAAAAGATGAAAAACAGAAATGATTAAAAGGGAATCCTTACCGGATTCCCTTTTTTTATTTGAGCGAGTTTTCCAAATCTTCAATTATATCTTCAATATCCTCAATTCCAACAGATATTCTCACCATGCCGTCCGTAATGCCGGCTTTTTTTCTTTCCTCCTCCCCGAGCTGCTGATGCGTGGTGGAAGCCGGATGTATCGCCAATGTCTTCACGTCACCCAGATTCGCCATATGCCCGATAATGTCCAGAGAATCTATGAACTTGATTCCGGCGTCCATTCCTCCTTTCAATTCAAAGGAAAACAGCGAGCTCGCTCCCCTCATTTGTTTTTTGCCCAATTCGTATTGAGGGTGCGAGGGCAATCCGACATAATTAACTTTCTCAACCGCCGGATGATTTTCCAAAAACTCCGCCACTTTCAAAGCGTTCTCGCTGTGCTTTTTCATTCTGAGCTCAAGAGTCTTGGTTCCCTGCAGAATGAACCATGCGTCAATCGCTTGCAAAGAGGGACCGATATCGCGAAAGCCTTCCATGCGAATTTTATCTATGAATTCTTTCTTCCCGAGCACCGCTCCGCCGAGAGTGGTTCCCATTCCGCCGATGTATTTCGTGAGAGAGTGAACGACAATATCCGCCCCCAATTCAATCGGATTTTGGAGAGCCGGAGTGCATATCGTGTTGTCTATCACCAAGGGAATGCCATGTTTTTTCGCCATTTCAGCAAGCGCGGCAATGTCAACTATTTCATTGGTCGGGTTTCCCGGCGTCTCGGCGTAAATGAATTTTGTCTTATCCGTTATCAACGCCTCCCATTTACTCAAATCATTCACATCGTCCGCGAATTTGACATTGATGCCCATTTTCTTAAGCGTCTCGCTGAACAGATGGAAAGTTCCTCCGTAAACTCTGTTGCCGGAAACGAGCTCGTCGCCCGCCTGCGCCAGATGAATAACCGCCATAAAAATCGCGGACATTCCAGTGGCGGAACAAAGCCCCGCCTCGGCGCCCTCCAAATCCGCCATTTTTTTCTCCAAAACGTCTACCGTGGGATTGTTTATTCGGCTGTAAACAAAACCCTCGGCTTCCCCGCGAAAAATCCTGGCGGCGTTTTCGGTGTCCAAAAAATGATACGCCGCCGTCTGAAAAATCGGCACCGCGCAAGATTGCTTGTCCCCGCGCGGATAACCGGAATGAATCGCCCTTGTGTTAAATCCCATTTTTTTCTTTTCCTTCATATTTTTTGTTTATGTCGCGCTTATGATAATTTCTTTCGCGGTTCTTACATTATATTAAAAAACGCGTATTTTATCAAAAAGCCCCGAACGTTTATTGGTAGATTCAATGTGTTGGTACTCACTTGGGTGCCTTGCACCTAAGTGAGTATCGTTCAAGCGAGAGTTGCAAATTGTCCGATATTGTGCAAAAATAACAACACAAGGACATTAAAAAAGATTCAGCAACAGGAGCGAAGCGATGAAGCTTGAAAAATATCTGAAATCGCTGAAGAATAAGGAACGCATACTACAATGGATAGC
>QIJB01000045.1 GCA_003231675.1 Candidatus Campbelliibacteriota bacterium
GGACAGGTCATGGAGGCGTTGGGAAGCGACATAAACCAAATGAATTCGGCGGACACCATAGACAAAACAATCAATGCCGCCTTTGGCAGTATTCTTGACGCGACATTCGGGCAAGTAATGAAGAAGGGCCTTGCCAGTCTCTCCTCCCAAAAAAGACCCAAACCGAAACCCATGGATCTAAGACCGCTTAAAAAAACGATAAAAGACAGTTTCGCCGGCTCAATTGACCAAGAGGGAAAATATGAGGGTTATAAGAAAAAAACCCACGATTTGTATCTTAACGCCGTTATGAAGGCATCAGCTCTTAGCGGGTGCAAGAGCAAACAACAAAATCAAACGGGTTCAACTTTGGCAACTTATGAATATAAGGGAGAACAATTGACTTTGTCGGCGCTTCTGGAAAAATTACAGGCAAAAACAGATCAATTGGCTAGAGATATAAAAGAGTCCGACAAAATCCTTAAACAGGCAACGGACATTAATGACAAAGTGGATAAAGCAACTTCGGCTAAGGAACTTCAACAATTGATGACCGATTTCTCCATCAAAATACGGACATTCATCCACTCAAGCGAGAAAGGAAGAAAGGAATTGGAATCCGAGACGGATGAAATTAACTTGACTATTTATGGAAAAGACTCGGCGGGCGGGATAGACCAAGATCTTAAGGATTGTTTATCCAACCTTAATGAATAAAGAAGAGTAGTTTATGAAAAAATATTTGCCTTACATTTTAGTGGTGGTGATATTGATGGGAGTTTTAGCGCCATCATCACTTGCTTTTGCCGCAAAGGGGGAAACAGGACTCATTTCCGGTTTGTTCGGCATACCGACCGTAGGAGAATTTATCAGAACCGCCGTGGCGACAATCGGAAATATGGTTTTGACCGTCGCCTCATGGGTTGTTTGGGCGGCATCTGGGCTGTTTAACTACGCGGTCGCCATATCCATCAGTAATCAAGCGATTGGAAGCTCCGGAATAGTGAATAGCGGATGGGCGATTACAAGAGATTTCGCCAATTTGTTCTTTATCTTCATACTGCTCTACATAGCCATCGCCACCATCCTTCAGATTTCCGGATACGGGATTAAAGAGTTGCTTGTGAAAGTGATTATTGTCGCTTTGCTCGTAAACTTCAGCCTTGTTTTTACCAAGGTCATTGTTGATTCTTCAAACATATTGGCGCTTGAATTTTACAATAAAATAGCCGCCCAACCGGATAAACGCATTAAAAAATCAGACGATGTCATACCCGCGAAAGACATCTCCGCCGCCTTTGTTTCCGGACTTAAAATGCAGACGATTTTTAGTGACGAAACCGATAATTTTGGAAAAGGAGGAAAGGATTTGACGCTTATGAACATCGTCATAATAACTCTCGGAGGATCTGCCCTCCTGCTTGTTATAGCTTTTGTTTTGTTCTCTGCCGCTCTTATGTTTGTTATCCGCACCGTTATTCTCTGGATTCTTATGATATTGGCGCCCTTGGCGTTTGCCGCCATGGCACTTCCAAAAACGAAAGAATACGCCACAAAATGGTGGAAAATGCTGTTTGATCAGGCATTTTTCGCGCCCATTTTCCTTTTTATGTTTTATTTGGTGGCGAAAATAATCCAGAGCGATGGGCTGAAAGGCGTTATGGGCTCCACTCAAACAGGTTTTGCCGGGATAATAACCAGTAACGGGAAAGATGTGAACATAAATCTGATAATGCAATTTGTGATACTCATAGTTTTAATGCTCGCTTCGCTGACAGTTGCCAAATCAATGGGTGGCGCCGCCGCCGCCAAAGGACTTAGCATGGCATCAGGCGCCAAAAAAATAGGACAGGGTTACGCCGGTCGTGTTTCTAGGCGTTACACTGCTCCTATAGCCAAGAAACTTGTTGAGGGTCAAGGAAGGTTTGCCAGAACCATAAGGAAAGTTCCTTTGGCTACCGAAAAATTAGCGCAGCATTCTATCGCCGATCAGCCCGAGATTTCAAAATACAAGGGTCAATATCTTAAATATTCGCCGGAAACACGCGCCACTCTCGGGAAGAAAATATTTTTAAATAGACCACAGCGAGAGGCGCTTGAAAAAATCAAAGAAGAAGATAGCGAAGTATTAAGAAGGAAAAAAATATTTGACAAAGGAACCGACCAGGAGAAATTGGCGGTTCTGCTTGAGGAGGTAAAGGAAAGCAAAGAGGAGGCGGCGAAGGCGAGCAAAAAGGCGGAGGGAGCGTCATCAAAACCAACCCCGCCCAAACCGAAAGAATAAGATTATAATTTTACAAACAAAAAAAATGAAACACACTAAAGAACAATTGTTGGAAGCGTATAATAAACTCCCAAAATCCTTGCAAGAGGCGGTCTTGTCGGTTGACACCACTAAAGCCATCAGTGAAATCGGGAAAAAATACGGCTTGCCGGTTGATAAAATGGGAGAGTTGGCAGACCAAACCACCGGGGTTATGTTGGGTTTTACGGATTCCAAAGACCTCATCTCAAATTTAAAGACAAACCTGAATGTTGATATTGAAACGGCGCAAAAAATAGGAGAGGACGTGAATTCAAAGATTTTTCTGCCCATAAGAGAAGCCCTAATGTCTTTAAGGAGTGACACCGAGGAGGAGAATAAAGAGGCTCCCGCCGAGGTTACAAAAGAAGAAGTATTGAAGGAAATAGAAAGGAACGAACCGCCGGCTATTTTCAAGGGAACGGTTGTTCCAAAAGAGAGTCCTTTTGACGCCAAGATGTCGTCCCATTCTCTCGGAGGAGAAAAATCAGTCTTTAAGATTCCGCCCGAAGAAAGCGAAATTAAAGAAGGTGAGGATGCGAAGAAAACTCCGCCCCCAAAGGATCCTTATCGAGAACCGATTGACTGACCGCAAACGTCCTTTAAAGAGAGGAAGAAGCTTAAAATAAGATTGCCGGCATATCGGTTATTTAATATCAAAAATGAGATTTCAAGTCCCACAATTCATAGAGGTAGAAAGTAAAATATTCGGGCCATTAACGCTCAAGCAATTTATTTACCTTGCGGGAGGAGGAGGAATAATTTTTCTGCTCTATGTCGCGCTCCCTTTCTTTCTTACAGTATTGTTCGCCGTTCCCGTGGGGGGTCTCGCTTTGGCACTCGCTTTTTACAAAAAAAACAATCAGCCGTTCGCGAAAACGATTGAAAACGCCTTTCATTATATGTTGGCTTCAAAGATTTATGTTTGGAAAAAAAGAGAGGCCGGTAAGCTTCCTGAAAAAAAAGAAGAAGCCAAACGTCCCCTTCCCGCCTACACCCCCAAACTTACTGAAAGTAAATTGAAGGATTTGGCATGGAGTTTGGATATAAAAGAAAAAGTAAAATAATTTTATGGTTATTGCTTCAAAATCAACACAAGAATTTGTCCCAATCAAGGAGATTCGTGACGGAGTCGTCATTCTTAAGAATGGGTCGCTAAGGATGATTCTAATGGCATCCAGTCTTAACTTCGCCCTCAAATCAGAAGATGAACAGACGGCCATTATTCTTCAGTATCAGAATTTCCTCAATTCTTTGGATTTTACCGTTCAGTTTTTTATTGAATCAAGAAAATTAAATATAAACGGCTACATAGCACTTCTTAAAGACGCGCAAAAAGAGCAAACGAATGAGTTACTCAAAATTCAAATAAAAGAGTATATTGATTTCATTAAAAATTTTGTTTCCTCAACAAATATTGTTGCAAAAACATTTTACATCGCCATCCCTTATTCGCCATCTGTTTTTTCAGGAAAGAAAGGAATTTTTTCCGGACTCGGCAATCTCTTTGGAGGAAAGAAAAATAAGGAGGAAAGCGGGAATAGGTTTGAACAGGATAAATTGCAGTTACAGCAAAGGGGCGATGTCGTAAGACAGGGCTTGTCGCGCGGTGGAGTGAGAACGGTTCCTTTGAATACCGAAGAGCTCATAGAGCTGTTTTATAAGTTATTTAATCCGGGAGAAGTGGAAAGAAAAATATCATGAGTTTATTGGATACATTGGGTTTAAAAAAAGGGGAAGGGAAGGGAAAAGAAATTCTCCCTATCATACCTGAAGCCGTTTATGAAACGGGAGTTTTGGAGCTTCAGGATATCATAGCCCCCGCGGCGCTTGAGGTAAATTCAAATTTCTTGAGAATAGGAGACAAGGTCGCGCGCACTATTTTTGTGATATCTTATCCGAGGTTCCTCGCCCTAAATTGGTTTTCTCCAGTGGTTAATCTGGACAAGATATTTGATATTTCAATTTTTATCCAGCCCATAGAAACATCAACCGTTTTGCGTCAGTTGCAAAAAAAAGTCGCCGAAGTCCAATCTCAGATTCATAGGAGAGAAGAAAAGGGGCTGGTTCGCGATCCTGTTTTGGATACCGCCTATCAAGACCTTGAAATGTTGAGGGACCAACTACAGCAAGCAACGGAAAAACTCTTTTCAGTGGGTCTTTATATAACTCTTTACGCGGATGACCTTGAAGGTTTAAACAGTGTTCAAAAAGAGATGGAGTCAATCCTTGAGTCAAAAATGGTTTATGTTAAACCCGCCCTCTTTCAGCAAAAAGAGGGCTTGGAAAGCGTTCTTCCTTTCGTTTCTGACAGTTTACAGGTTTATAGCCGTCTAAATTCCTCTCCCCTATCAAGCATATTCCCATTTGTTTCTTTTGATCTTTCCTCTGACAGTGGCATTCTTTATGGAATAAACCGCCACAATAACAGTTTGGTGCTTTTTGACCGCTTTTCTCTGGAAAATTACAACTCCGTCGTTTTCGCCAAGGCGGGTTCAGGAAAGAGTTACAGCACAAAATTGGAAATTTTGAGAAATTTAATGTTTGGAGTTGATGTTATCGTAATTGACCCGGAGAGGGAGTATGAATATTTGGCGAGGGCTGTTGACGGGAGAAGTTTTAACATCTCTTTGACTTCGAAACATCATATCAATCCCTTTGATCTTCCCCCCATCGGGGAGGACGAATCTCCATCCGATGTTTTGCGTTCAAATGTAATCAATCTTGTCGGTCTGTTCAGATTGATGCTCGGAGGGTTGACTCCTCAAGAGGACGCCATTATGGACAGGGCAATCAGTGAAACTTACGCGGTCAGGGATATTGTTCCGGACACTGATTTTTCAGGGACCATTCCTCCCACACTTTCCGATTTGGAGCTTGTCTTGGCCGGGACGGAAGGAGGTGAGGCGCTTGCTCAACGCTTGAGCAAATTCACGAAAGGAAGTTGGGCGGGATTTCTCAACCAACCAACCAATGTGGACATCAACAGAAATCTTGTCGTCTTTTCCGTGAGAGATATGGAAGACGAACTCCGCCCTGTCGCTATGTATATCGTTACCCATTTTATATGGAACGCCATCAGAAAAAACATTAAAAAAAGGCTTCTGGTCGTTGATGAAGCTTGGTGGATGATGAAATCCGAAGATACGGCGTCTTTCTTGTTTGGGATAGCCAAGAGATGCAGGAAATATTATTTGGGGTTGGCGACCATTACTCAAAATGTGAATGATTTTCTCGGTTCTCCTTATGGTCTTCCAATTATCACCAACTCTTCCATGCAGTTGCTTCTTAAACAATCACCGGCGTCAATAGAAGTATTACAGAAAACATTCAACCTGACGGAAGAGGAGAAGTTTTTGCTTTTGGAATCGGAAGTCGGTGAGGGAATATTTTTCGCGGGAATGAAACATGTGGCAATTAAAATACTCGCTTCTTATACAGAGGACCAGATAATAACTTCGGACCCGGCACAGCTTTTGGCGATTAAAAAGGCGAAAGAGGACTTTGAGGACGCTCAATAAAAACAAAATCAAACAAGAATTAAGAATGGAAAATGAAATGAATAAAATTGAAAAGGAACGGATGGCGGGGCTGAACCGCGCGCGTTTTAGGGGTGGCTCAAAATCGGACTTACTTAAAACGGGGAGCCGTCTGGCCATCTCGGCGGCAACCGGCGGAGTCGGCAGGGCTGTCGGCAAAGAAGTTAGAAGGAGGGTGTCTGGAAAAGTGTCGGCTTCTGGAGAAAAGATGGCGCGCCGTTATCAAAAGAAAAAAGGCATGACAGCCCATCCTCAAAAAAAACTTTCAGGGATGGGGTTCTGGATGATTTTCTCCCTTTCTTTGCTAAACACTTTTATGGATGTATTTCTTAATTTTACCTTTATTTTAAGCGCAATAACCCTGGTCACGAGTCTCGTGATAACTTTTATTATCGGCTTTTATCTTTATAATCAAGGAGTCAAGCCCAGCAGTCGGAAATTAGCGTTATGGATTACTTCAATAATTATTGAAAGCATTCCCTTTTTAAATATGTTGCCGGCTTATCCCGTCAGCTTATTGATGATGAAAAAAATGGAGAACAGCGACTTTTTAAAGAAACACGCCGGGCTGTTGGGAGCGAAGGCGGGGGCATAGCCGTTTTGGTTTGAGGACAACACTGAAAATGTTATAATAAAAACAAGAAAAAATGATTAAAAGAACCCTAAAACTTTTACCCTTGCTCCTGTTTCTTCTTTTGTTTTTCCCATCGCCTTCAAACGCAGCCGATGCCAATTTTTGGGTTGAGTTCAGTCCGAAAATCCCCGGACCGAACGAAACGGTTTCGGCAAAAATAATGAGTTACACTTTTGACACTGACAGAGCTTACATAAAGTGGTCAGTTAACGGATACTTTAAATTAAAGGGGTTGGGTAAAAAAAATTTCAGTTTTAAAGTGGGGAAGAGAGGGGAAAAGACGACAGTGGTCGTTTCCGCGATTGCGGAGGATAACTCAAGCGAGAGAAGAGTTTTCCATTTCAACCCTTCGGAAGTTGACCTTCTTTGGAGCGCGCAAACTTACACGCCGTTTTTTTACAATGGCAAAGCTTTATCCGGTCCTGGTTCAATGATTAAAGTCACAGCTGTTCCTTACTTTGGAAAATACGCCAACACGAATCCTTCAGGCTTGATTTATAAATGGAAATTGAATTATAAAAACAAGCCCGAAAAGTCGGGAGTCGGTAAAAATTCTTTTGTTTTTATTTCCAATAAGAGCTTTGATGAAAACGTCGTGAGTGTTGAAGTGTCAGACTATAAAGAAACGACAAAGGCTAAAAATTCCGTAAGAATACAAAATGTTCAGCCGGAACTTCTTTTTTATGAAGATTCTCCCTTGAGTGGTCTTTTTTATGGAATGGCTCTCGGAAATGAATTCAATATCAATAAGAATGAAATTTTAATCAAAGCGGAGCCTTACTATTTTTCATTGAATGCGATGAGGGGAATAGCCTATAAGTGGACAATGAACAACAAAATCATCCAAGCTGAAAAAGGCGGAAGCGAAATTGACTTCAGAACAGAGTCGGGAACTTCAGGAACCGCCGATATCAGGTTGAGAATCAGCAGTCCTTATAATTTATTGCAGTTCGCCGGGAAAGCCCTCAGCGTTATTTTTGGAAGACAATGAAAAATAGAAACGCAAAATTTAAAAAACTGGTAGCCATCGTGGCTGGTCTTTTTGTCTTTCTGCCGGTTGTCGCCTTGGCGTATACCTTGCTTGAACCTTTACCCGGAGGGGAGGGTGGCGTTATAACTCAATTCAGCAATTTGACCGACTATCTGAACTGGATTTTCCGATTTACGCTTGCCGCCGCCGCCTTTCTGGCGGTCATAAAAATTGTCATCGGCGGTATGCTCATAATGACAGGAGGGGCGAGCGAATCTTCAGTAACAAAAGGAAAAGAAATGATAAGTATGGCAATTTGGGGATTGATTCTCGCGATAAGTTCCGTTCTTATTCTTACCACCATTAATCCAAATCTTATCAAAAACAGTTTGGACATTCCTCCTACCAGGAAGATAGAGTCCACCACGGGGGGGGCTGGAGGAAAAGATGGAGGAGCTGGAGGAAAAATTGATTGCACAAATCCCCCAAAAATTGAGAATGTATGTGATCCCCTGCAGGGGGGATGCGGGGAAGCTTCTGAATGTGACAGAACGACAGAAACGCAGTGTGGATATGCGGTATGGAAATGTTCTCCAAAAGGGGATGTAAAAACAGGAGGTGGTGATTTTAGAGGTGGCGGAAAATCTTTTGATTTCCCCAAAGAACAAGTTTCACCATGAATAAAAAAACAATCATAATTTTATCAACAGTTTTAATCTTGTTCGTGGTGGCGGGAGGCGTTTTCTGGATGTTTTCCGGAAAAACATCTCAAAAAAAAGAGCCGGGAGTTTCTCCGACCTTCCCTTCCAGTGGGGAAGGCGGGTCGGGCGCCGGAGGTTCTTCGGGGGGGCTTTTCCCTTCAGGAGCGAAAGAAGCGCTTTTAATCAGACTTTCTGACAGCCCTGTGAGCGGAGCCACCTTCTTCCAAGGAACCGCGACGGCAACCGTTCGCTATGTGGAAAAATCAAGCGGGCATATTTATAAAATAACACCTGATGGAAAAGATCGCCAAAGGTTGTCCAACACCACTATTCTTAAGAGTTTTAGTGTTCTTTGGTCTCCCAACGCCGATAAATTAGTGATGAGATATTTTGATGGAGGTGACGGTGTTTTAGGAGTGGTAAAAACTTTCTCAGCCACGCTCAATTTGATTACTAACTCTCTTGAAGGGGTATTTTTACCGAGAGCGACACTTTCCGTTACAGCGTCTCCGAGCGAGGATAAAATTTTTTATCTGATTGATGGAGGCGAAAACACTATGGGAATCATCAGCGATTTTGGCGGTAAAAATAAAAGGACCGTTTTCTCCCTCCCTTTTTCCGATTTTAATATCAGTTGGCCGAGTAAGGATATAATCTCTCTGATTTCCAAGCCGTCCGCCCTAGCCGAAGGGGTTTTATATTTTTTGAATCCCAGAACCGAAAAATTGGAAAAGATTATCGGCGGGGTGAAAGGATTGACGGCGTCCGTTTCTCCGAACGGGAAAAAGGTGATTTATGGACAAACCAAAGGAAAAGACCTTAAGACAAAAATATTGAATGTTTCCGACAGGGCGGTGGTTGATTTTTACGCAAAAACATTACCGGAAAAATGCGCGTGGAGCGGGGAGGATGAAGACATTGTCTATTGCGCGGTGCCTTTCTCCTTCCCGTCCGCCGACTATCCCGATGATTGGTATAAAGGAAAAGTTTCCTTTAATGATTCCATCGCCAAGATTGATATTGGGACCGGAGAAACGAAAGTTTTATCCAATAAACCGGGTTTTGATGTGATCAACCCATTTCTTTCCCCTGATAACAATTACTTTATTTTCACAAACAAAAAAGACGGGACGCTTTGGAGTATGAAAATAAACCAATAGTTTTTTATAGCTGATAGTAGCCAGACCCAATCATGAAGCCCATCGGCTATAAGCCGGTTACTACCAGTTATTTATAAGCTAATCCTATATTCCGTTCATCATTGAATACATTGGCTTAATCATTGAGATGGCGAAGAAACCAACCGCGGCCCCGATGATTACCATGAGAACAGGCTCAATTATCGTGGACATATTGTTTGTTGTGTTGGAAACGTCTTCTTCGTAAAAGTCCGCCAGACGTGTCAGCATTGAGGATAATTGACCGGTTTCCTCCCCGACGGACATCATTTCACCAACAAGAACCGGGTATAGCTTGTTGGCCTTTTTAAAAGATTCTGACAATGGTAGCCCTTTTTGAATGTCTTTTTTCGCTTGCTCCAAGACCGCTTTGTAGTGATGGTTTTGTAAAACATCTTTTGTGATATCAAGAGCGTCAAGAATATCCACTCCGGAACTTATAAGGGAAGCAAGGGTTCGGCTTGTCCGCGCCGAATTTATTTTTTTCACAAGAGGGGAGAATATGGGGAGTTTTAATATTATGGTGCTTACCGCTCTTTTCCCGGTTTCGCTTTGAAGAGCGAAACTTCCGGCGACGATAACAAAAAAGAGACTAAGGATAAAAGAAAGCGTGTGGCTGGTCAAAAATCCGCTTATGAATATTATCGCTTTTGTGCTTGCCGGAAGATCCACGCCCAATTCTTGAAATGTTGATATGAGTGTCGGAACAACATAAATGAGCATCAAAATTGCGATGATTATCATGGCAATCACGATAATGAGCGGATAAATCATCGCGCCTTTTATTTTTTTTCTCAGAGTGTTGTCCCGTTCAATTTGTTCACCGACAATTTTGAGCGATTCACTTAAATTCCCGCTTTCTTCCCCGACCCTTATCATCGCGATGAAGAGCGAGGAAAAAATCTTTGGGTATTGCTCCATACTTTCACTCAACGACTTTCCTTTTCTTATGTTTCCGGAAAGATTTTTTATTACATCTTTAAATTTTAAATTTTGAGTTTGCTTCCCAAGTATCTCCAATCCTTTAACGAGCGGAACTCCGGCGGAAATCATCACGGAAAGGTTTTGGCTGAAGATTATTTTTTCCGCCATGGAAACCCCTCCGAACCCTGGAATTGAAATTGACAAAATCCCCCTTTGTTTTTTTTTCTTAAAAGAGACCAAAGTGTATTTTCGTTGGCGAAGGATTTTTGCCAAGTCAAAACGATTTTGAGCTTCCGCCTCTCCTTTGATTTCCTGTCCGGAAAGATTTTTCGCGTAATATTCAAATTTCATAATATTTTATTCCTTGGTTACTCTCAACACCTCTTCAATACTCGTGATTCCTTGCGCCGCTTTCATCAGACCGTCCTCAAACATCGTAATCATACCCTCTTTCTTCGCTTGTTTTTCAATTTCATCGGAAGTGGCGTGGGACATAATGAGGTTTTTGATTGTCTCGGACATTTTTAAAATTTCATGTATTCCGATTCTGCTTTTATATCCGTCGGCGCATTCGCTTGACGCTTTTGGTTTGTAGAAAGCGATGGAGCTCCAGCTGTCTTTCGGTTTGATTACTTTCTCCTTTTTCATCGTTTCAAGCAATTTGTCCATATCAACGCTTCTTTTGAGGTTTTCAATTTGCGATTTGCTTAAGAAATATTTTTCTTTTTCCAAACACAATTTCCTGACCAGACGCTGAGCTATGATTATACTGAGTGTTGAAACGAGGAGAAAAGGCTCCACTTTCATATCCATAAGCCGCGGTATTGATCCGGCCGCCGAGTTCGTATGGAGGGTGGAAAGCACCATATGCCCGGTAAGAGCGGCGTTAATTGCGAGGCTCGCCGTTTCATTGTCTCTGATTTCTCCGACCATTATTATATCCGGGTCCTGACGAACAAGAGAGCGAAGCCCTGAGGAAAAAGTAAAGCCGATATCAGGTTTGACCTGCGTTTGGTTGATTCTTTGCATTTGATATTCAATCGGGTCTTCAATGGTTGAGATGTTGACTTCCGGACTGTTGAGAATATCCAGAATGGTGTAGAGGGTTGTTGTTTTTCCGGATCCGGTCGGTCCGGTAACAAGAACCATCCCGGTCGGTTTTTTAATGACATCCTGCGCCTCTTCCACTTGGCTGGGCAGAAAACCGAGGCTTTCAAGAGAAAACCCCTTTGCCCCCTCTCTAAGAAGTCGCAGAACAGCCTTTTCTCCGTTGTAAACCGGGAGAATGGAAACGCGGAAAGATACTCTCTCCTCCGGTGTTTCAATTTTAAATCTTCCGTCTTGAGGAAGGCGTTTCTCGTCAAGTTTAAGTTTGGCGAGAACTTTGATTCTGGCGATTATCCCCGCCGCCGTGTTTTTCGGCAAAGTCATTGCATCGTGCAGGATGCCGTCTATCCTGTATCGGGCGAGAACTTTGTCTTCCATCGGTTCAATATGGATATCGCTGGCTCTCTGGAGGATGGCGTGCCGAAGAAGCGTGTCCACTATTCTGATGACGGGAACATCCTCCGCCAATTTTTTCAAATCTTCTTTGTTTATTTCCTCCCCTTTATCAGAAACAATTTTCAAAGTTTCCGCTTCTTTTTGAATAATGTCGCCGAATTCGGCTTGGAGACTTTTTTGATATTGAAGAAGGACTTTCCGCAGAGATTTCATATCCGTGAGGCGGGGGAGTATTTTCAAGTTTGATTTTTTCTTTATGAAATCTATCGTTTCAAGATCCTGTGGGTCAAGCATGGCGACTTCTAATTCGTTTCCATTTTTCCGGTAGGCGACAATATTGTGCGTTCTGGCAATCGGTTCCGGAATCAGACTGAGCACCTTGAAGTCTATTTTTTCGTCCTTCAGGTTTACGAAGGGTATTCCCAATATGTAAGCCTGAAGTCTCCGTATCTCATCATCCGTTATTTTATTCTCACTGACAAGAATTTCCGCCAAGGATTTCTTTTCCTTTTCCGCTTTTTTCTCGGCGGCTTCAACCTCCTCGGCGGAGATAAGCCCGCCGTCCAATAAAAAAAGTTTCAGTTGTTTTGAATCAACTTTCATAGCATTATGTTCTTTGTATTATACCCCAGAAACGCCCCAATTTTGCGGGTATTTAGGAACTGGCGGAAATAAAAATAAAATAACCGTCCGCCGGTATTGGTGGACGGTTGTTTGATAAAAATTCCAAGATGTGATTACCAACTGGCGTTACATGATACACACCTTCCCCACCGACAACGGTTGTCCGGTGGGAGGTAAACATTAAAACCCTTCTCCGCGAACGGATAGCCAAATTCCTCTTCCAAAAAACCAAACGCCACCCGATGGTTTTGCCAAACAGCATTATACAACACATCCTCATTCTCCGAAGTCGGACTTCGGAGAATGGCGTTGGTTGGGGTTTAGGCGCGAAGCGGTTATCCACATTTTTGCACTTGACAAATGCGAAATATCGGATAAAATGCATTTAATGAGTATAATTCGCGATGTTACAATAAAATCCCGGAAATATCTTGAAACAGACGAGGTTCTGCTCTTTACCGGCGCCAGGCAGGCCGGAAAAACAACAATCCTGAAACAAATCCAACTCGAGCTGGAAAAACAAAAAAAAGTCTGTCATTTCTTGAATTTGGAGGACCCAGAATACTTGGATATACTCAATAAAAATCCCAAAAACCTCTTTAAAATCATTCCCATAGATCCCGCGAAAAAGAACTACATTTTTATTGATGAAATACAGTATCTTGATAATCCGTCAAATTTTTTGAAATACCTGTATGACGAACATAGAGACAAAATAAAGCTTTTATGCTCCGGTTCGTCGTCGTTCTATATTGATAAAAAATTCAAGGATTCAATGGTTGGAAGAAAAAGGATATTCAATGTGCGAACATTGTCGTTTCGTGAGTTTTTGCGTTTCAAGAAAGAAGAATCTCTTTCTGTGGCTGATTTCAAAAAACTGACGCTATCTGAGAAAGAAAAAATCGCCCTCCATTACGGAGAATATATCGTTTTTGGCGGGTACCCGAGGGTGGTTCTGTCTCCGCGAGAGGAAAAGAAAGAAAATTTGCGGGAAATAGCCTATTCTTACATCAAGAAAGATGTGTACGAAGCAAGCGTACGGCAGGAAGAAATTTTTTTCAAACTGCTGAAAATCCTTGCCTTCCAAACGGGGTCTCTGGTAAACGCCTCTGAGCTGGCAAACACTTTGGGTGTTTCAAAGACGGCAATAGAAAACTATCTTTACATTATGCGGAAATCTTTCCATATATCGCTTATAAGCCCCTTTTTCGGAAATACCAGAAAGGAGTTAACCAAAATGCCGAAAGTTTATTTTTGCGATCTCGGGCTCAGGAATTTTTTTGCCGGAAGTTTTGAGCCGTTCTTGGCGCGCAAAGACAAGGGCGCCTTGCTTGAGAACGCCGTGTTCAGGCAACTGCTGGAAAACTACGATAAAGATGAGATAAAATTTTGGAGGACGATTTCAAAACACGAGGTTGATTTTGTCGCGAGAGAAGAAAACGCCTATGAGGTTAAGGTAAATCCGGAAAAATTTAAAGAGCGGGCGTATAAGGCGTTTTTTGACAACTATCCAGACATCAATTTTGCCGTTGTTTCCTTTGACACTAAAAAGGAATCAGTCAACGGCCACCCGTTGCTTAACGCCTGGGAAGTTTGAACGGATAGCCAAATTCCTCTTCCAAAAAACCAAACGCCGGCCGATGGTTTTACCGGTGATAATTGAGGTGTAAATCCCCACTTAGGTGCAAGGCACCTAAGTGACTTTTTTCTCGGCGGCTTCAACCTCCTCGGCGGAGATAAGCCCGCCGTCCAACAAAAAAAGTTTCAGTTGTTTTGAGTCAACTTTCATAAAGGTTTATTGTTTTATTATACGTTAGAAGCGCTTTACTCGCAAAATATCCCCCGCCAATTTCTCGCTTGAATTGGTGTGGGGTGAAAACAAACAACCGCCTGTTAATATTAGCAGGCGGTTGTTCATATGTGTTTTGTGCCATATAAAATTTAGACAGAATCGGTAACCATAAGTGTTATTTATCTTATCTTTTAGGGCGCTTCTTAATTTTGAATACAAATAAATCCTCGCGCCATGTCGGCGTTAGAAGCAGATGAGCCAGCATATGTTCCGTATGATGTTTCATATACACTGCTTCCGGAGGGGCAAGATTCATCGTATGGCCAAAAAGTGGAATCACAATCGGCATCACCCCAAACATCACAACTTATTCTGCCAACAATAGCATTGAATCTCATAATTCCTCCCCCCCTCACTATATACGACCTTGCGCCCTTGATTTTAATCTTTCCGTTTGAGCTTATCTTTACTTTATTCTTGCTCCCGGTCCAATCTCCGTTCACCTGTCTGTTGAAGTTCAAGCTTCCATCGCTTGGATCCACGTAGATTGACCAACCGAGCTGGTCTTGCGTTTTAAGTCCGATAACTGGAAGAGGCCCATATATTTGAAGCTGTCTTTGCGGTTCAGTGGTGCCGATACCGACATTGGAGCCCTCCGTGGCGAGATAAGTGCCCAAGAATGTCTGAAAAGATCCGACCCCGAGAAGACCTGATTTGTATTGCGTTTCGCCCCCCACATTCACCGGAGCGGGAACGTTGGCTCCCGGAGGAGGAGCGGTCGGATTGGTCCACGCCATGGCGTAGCCTATGCCCAACCCTATAATAAGGGCGAGGACGATTGTTTTCAACG
>QIJB01000068.1 GCA_003231675.1 Candidatus Campbelliibacteriota bacterium
GATTCTAACCGCGGAAAAACAAAAACCGTCAGGTTTTTTACTTTATAAAAAAGCCTTGATAAGCGATATTTCCGGAGAGCCCGGGAATCCCACCATCGGAGATAGAGCAAAAAGTTTTGAATATTCAATGAAAGGGAAAGCCATCGCCATCTTGATAAGGGAAAAAGATTTGGCGAAGAAACTTGTCGGCGAAAAATTAAAAAGCGGTATTTCGGGAGTGGATGTTGTAAATCTCAACCGGATGAATTTTACCCTATTGAGCATGAGTGACGATTGGGGAAAAGCGCGTTTTAATTTAAAGGGAACCGGTCATTTTGTTTGGACTGTTGACAGAGATTCCCTTCTGAAGGATTTGAAAAACTTCACGGGTGAGAAATACGATTCCGTTTTCGCAAAATATCCGATGATTGAGAAAGCGACTCTCGTTTTCCGCCCGTCTTGGTGGAAGATGATGCCGGAGCACTCTTCTAATATTCATTACGAGGAAATTTTGAAAAAACAATAATCGTGGCATCCTTTTCGGTTTTTGGTCGGAAACGGATATGAACTAAAAATGAGACTGTTATCTTTTAGGAAAAGGTTTTGCTATAATTAGAAAATTGAAAAATAATGGCAGACAGGTCCGTAAAAACAGCTATAGGAACAGTTACAGAGGCATTGCCTAATGCTACTTTTCGTATTCGCCTTGAAGATGGCGGAGAGGGAAAAGGGATTATCGGACATCTGGCGGGAAAGATGCGGAAGTACAGAATAAGAGTTTTAATAGGGGATAAAGTAAAAGTTGAAATGAGTCCTTACGGAGAAGAAAAAGGGCGAATTATCAAGAGGTTGTAAAAAAATGAAAGTTAGAGCTTCAGTCAAGAAAATTTGCAAGGACTGCAAGATGGTCAGAAGAAATGGCCGTCTTTACATTATCTGCAAAAAGAATCCAAAACACAAACAACGCCAAGGGTAAGGGTATTAAATAATTAACATTCGTAATTCGTAAAAAACATTATATTATGAGAATAGCGGGAACAAACATACCGGACAATAAAAGGTTAGACGTCGCGTTAACCTATGTTTTTGGTATCGGACCGACGAAGGCGAAAGAGGTCTTGGAAAAAGCAAAGATAGTTGTTGACAGAAAAGCTTCTGATTTGTCTGACAAAGAAGTTGCCTTAATAAGAGAACTGGTTGAAAAAAACCGCATTGAGGGAGATCTTCGCAGGGAGATATCCTCAAACATCAAGAGATTGAAAGAGATAAAATGTTATAGAGGTTCCAGACACATCAAGAGGTTACCTTCAAGAGGGCAAAGGACATCCACAAATTCACGCACGGTAAGACCGTATAAAGGCCGTATGACAATGGGAAGCGGAAGGTCAAAATTGGACAAGAAATAAAATAATAAAAATATGGGTAAAAAAAGAATTATTAAAAAAGCGGGAGATCGTCGTGGCGGAGCGGCCGCGAGGAGGTCTGCCGGGAAATTGCCAAAGAAGAAAATTTCAAGCGGTATTTTGTTTGTTCAATCAACATACAATAATACATTGATAACATTGACCGACAAAAACGGCAACGCGGTTATACAGTCTTCAAGCGGAGCCCTTGGTTTCAAAGGGGCTAAAAAAGGAACTCCTTTCGCTTCGTCAAGGGTGGCGGGAATTCTCGCCGACAAGGGAAAGCTAATGGGTTTGAAAGATATTGAAGTCGTGGTCAAGGGTGTCGGATCCGGGAGGGAATCGGCGATACGAACATTTGTGGGTAAGGGCATTGAGATTACCTCAATAAAGGATATGACTCCCATCCCGCACAACGGACCAAAGCCGCCCAAGCCGAGAAGAGTTTAATATGATAATTTTTTAAATTATGGAAGATAAATGTAAAAAATGCAGAAGAGCGAGCCAAAAACTTTTCCTGAAAGGGGACAAGTGTTTTACGCCTAAGTGCGCAATGACCAAAAAACCTTACGTTCCCGGTATTTTCGGTAAAATGCGCGGAAAGCATTCAAAGCGGGGGGGGTCAGAATATGGCACCCAGTTGAGGGAAAAACAAAAAGTGAAGTTTAATTACGGCTTGAGAGAGCGTCAATTCGCGAACTATGTAAAGGAAGCGTCCGGAGCCGGTGATACCACGGTAAAGATATTTTCTTTCCTTGAATCTCGTTTGGATAATGTCGTTTTTCGTCTCGGTTTGGCGGAATCAAGGTCAAAGGCGAGGCAGGTTGTTTCCCATGGGCACATAATGGTGAACGGCGGAAAACTCAACATTGCTTCTTACAGGGTAAAACCCGGAGATAAAATAAGTATTCGGAAACAATCCGAGCCTAAGGGTATTTTCAAGGATTTGGATATTAAGCTGAAGAAATACAATCCTCCGGCGTGGATTAAGCTTGACAGAGAAGGCAAGGCGGGAGAAATAATCGCCACCCCTTCCATTGCTGATGAACCGGAAATGGAAGGTAGCTTAAACACAATAATTGAATTTTATTCAAGGTAACATTATCAATAATATAGGCGGTTGTCGCCGGTTGAACAATTTGGCGGCGCGTGTTTGACAAAAAATATGAATTACGAAATTTCATTGCCTTCAAAACCGAAAATAATAAAAGAGGAAGGAAACAAAGGCGTTTACGAGATAGACGCTCTTTACGCCGGGTATGGGCATACATTGGGAAGTTCTTTGCGAAGAATCATACTGTCTTCTTTGCCTGGCTCGGCGGTAACGGCTGTTAAAATAGAGGGGGCTCTCCATGAGTTTTCCACGCTCCCCGGGGTCAAGGAAGATGTCATCAATATTATCTTAAATCTTAAAAAAGTGAGGTTTAAGATGCATACGGACGAACCGCAAACAATTACTCTTTCCGTTCAAGGGAAAAAAGAGGTAACCGCTGGAGATATTGAACTTTCCGCCAATGTTGAGGTGTTGAACAAAGACCAACATATAGCGGAGTTGACCTCAAAGGACGCTAAATTAAAAATTGAATTGATTATTGAAAAAGGGCTCGGCTATGTTTCAAGGGAAAATCTCCATAAGGAAAAAGTTGATGTTGGAATGATAGTTTTAGATGCCATTTTCACGCCGGTAAGGAGAGTCAATTACGAAGTGGAAAATATGCGGGTGGGTGAGAGAACCGATTATAACCGCCTTATATTTTCTATTGAAACCGATGGAATTATTTCTCCGAAGGAGGCGCTTGAAAAATCAATAGAGATTATGATAAAACATTTGAAGGCGATTATAGGTTTTAAGGAGGAAGAAGAACTTCCCGAGTTGGATCAAGCCGAAGAAGACACCGGAGTTATTGAAGAATCGGAAGAAGAAAGCGAAGAGAAAGAAAAGGAGTCCGGAGGAGAAGATAAAGAGGCTTTAAAGACAAGAATTGAAGATTTGAATTTTTCCACGAGAACAATGAAAGCGCTTGAAGACGCCGGAATAAGAACAGTCGGCGGAATCGTGAGAAAGAAAGAGGAAGATCTTTTGCAAATAGACGGAGTCGGGAAAAAAGCCGTTCAAGAAATCAGAAGAGTTTTGGGGAAACTCGGAATTGTTCTTAATTAGTAATTTGAATCCCGTTAGCTCACCAAAGTATTTTGATGGACTAATGGGAAAGAATCGGATATAATAATTTTATTGTTAAGCGTTTAATTTGATTTGAGAAAATGTTTTAAGAAGCATTTTCTGCTTATAAAGGGATGAAACATAAAGCAAAAGGAAGAAAACTTGGAAGAAAAGTTAATGAAAGGCGCGCCTTGCTAAGGTCGCTGGCTGTTAACCTTTTCAGAGATGAAAAAATCAAGACAACTGAAGCGAAAGCGAAAGAACTAAGGCCGTATGCGGAGAAAATAATCACCAAGGGTGTCAAAGGAGATTTGGCAAACAGAAAATTGGTGATTTCCAAAGTGGGAGTGGTCGCCACCAAGAAGGTTTTTGATAAAATAGCTCCAAAATACAAAGGAAGGGCGGGCGGATACACCAGAATAGTCAAGCTCCCGAGACGCAAAGGAGATGCCGCCAAAATGGCCATTATAGAATTTGTTTAATTTAACCATTATGAATTACAAACTGGACGCAAATCAAAAATCATTGGGCAGGCTTGCCTCAGAGGCGGCGGCTATTTTGCGCGGGAAAAACAGTCCTTCTTTCGCCCCCAATCGCGCCCCGGAAATCAAACTGACCGTTGACAACATCGGCAAGATTAGGATTACAGGAGACAAGAAAAAACAAAAAACTTATGTTCGCCATTCGGGGTATCCCGGCTCACTGAAGAGTGTTAATCTGGAAGACCTTATCGCGAAGAAAGGAATTGAACATGTCTTTAAGGAAACGGTGAAAGGAATGCTTCCGAAAAACAAGCTTAAAAAACAAATGATGAAAAATCTTATTATAAAATGACAAACGAAACAACAAAAACAAAAAAAGAAAAAGAAAAACCGGAAACTGACGCTGGAAGTTCAAGGTATTTTGAGTCAGTCGGTAGAAGAAAGACATCTGTCGCCAGGGTTCGCCTGTTCAGTAAGGGCAAGTTGGGCATAACCGTCAATGAGAAAAAAATGGAGGATTATTTTCCTCAGCCGGATTTGCGCGGTATTGTTGAGAATTCTCTCAAGACAATGAAATCACTTGAAAAATTCAGGATTACGATTAAGGTCTCCGGCGGAGGGATTCATTCTCAGTCCGAAGCGATAGCTCACGGCATCGCCCGCGCTTTGGTGAATTTCAACGCCGACTTCAGAAAACGGCTGAAAAAGGCCGGACTTTTGACGAGGGATCCGAGGGCGAAAGAACGCCGAAAATTCGGTCTCAAAAAAGCAAGGAAGGCGGCGCAATGGCGTAAACGGTAGTCCTTGACAAAATATCAATTATTTGGTAGAATGTGAATATAAGTGGAAATACAAAAAATCAAGGCGCAGAGTTAGGATATGGTTTTATAAAAAAATGCGGATAAAAAAAATGTTTGAATCTTTATTCAAAAAAAATACCAAAAAAGAAGTGCCGAAAAATCAAGTTTCGGAAACTGGTTGGGAGCCGGAGCGAAAGAAATATACCAATGAGGTGAAGGTTGACAGCGCCGCCTACAGTCAGGCATACCAAAAATGGCTTAACTCCAGGGGTGCGGAAAGAAGCATACAACCGCCGAAACCGAAAGATTTTCCGATAGGAGGAAAGGAGGAAGAAATTGTTTCTTTACCCGCGGAGGAAACTTCTTTACCCAAGAAAGTCGCGGAAGAAAAAGAAGAAAAAGCGGAATCAATGATTGAAGACTATGATATGGACGCTTTCATTGAAGCGAACAGGGTTTGGTTGGGAAATATGGAACTCGGGAAAGAACCCAAATTGGAGGATTTTACCCGCAAGAAGGAATTGCCGGAAGTGGATGTAGACGCTTATCGGGAGAATTATGTAAAATGGCTAAAAAATCCGGCATCCGGTCCGAAACCGAAAAAAGAGGATTTTCCCAAAAAAAGACCGTAATTTAAAATTTAATAAAAACGTCCGAGCTTCCGCCCGGGCATTTTTATTGGCGTAATCAAAGTTGCATTCGCGCCCTCTTGGAGTTATAATAAAGGCAAATGTTAGGCAAAAAAAAATCTCAATCTCAAGACGATATCTTTTTTGAAGAAGAGAACGGTTCTCCCGCCTCTGAATTGAAAAAGATGCGTGACAAATTGAAGGAATGTCAAAGGCAAAAAGAAGAATATCTTGTCGGCTGGCAAAGAGCAAAGGCCGATTTTATAAACGCCAGAAAAGATTGGGAAAGACAACTTGATGATTTCAGAAAATACGCGGAATTGCCTATCGTTGAAGACTTACTGCCCGTCGTGGACGGTTTTGAAAACGCTTTCAAGGACGAGGGATGGGAAAAAGTTGACAAAACATGGCAAAATGGTATAAAATATTTGCACAACCAATTTATAAGTGTTTTAAAAGAGCGCGGACTTGAACCAATAGGGGCTGTCGGGAAAGAATTTGATCCGAGAGAGCATGAAGCCGTCGCCGAGGTAGAGGTTGAAAAAGAAGAAGACGACGGCATTGTTATGGAAGAATACAGGAAAGGATACAAGCTCAAAGAAAAGGTTGTAAGGCCGTCTCAAGTTAAGGTCGGGAAGTATAATAAAATTAATCAGTAATCAGTAATCAGTAACCGGTAACCGAACGAAGTATTTATCTCAGGATACCGGCATATTGAATGCTAATATACTCATTTTTATGTCAAAAATTTTAGGAATAGATTTGGGAACAACAAATTCAGCGATGGCGGTTGTTGAAGGGGGAGAGCCGAAAATATTGGAGAATGCCGAAGGGAATCGCACAACCCCTTCCGTCGTTGCCATTGCCAAGACAGGTGAACGTCTTGTCGGACTTTTGGCAAAAAGGCAATCCATAACAAATGCCGAGAACACAGTTTTTTCGGTTAAACGCCTCATAGGGCATAAGTTTAGCGATTCTGAAGTCCAGAAAGACAAAGAACTTCTTCCTTATAAAGTAGAGGAAGGTAAGGATGGTGGAGTCGTCGTGAGAATGGGGGACAAGACATATAGACCGGAAGAAGTGTCTGCGATGATACTTCAAAAAATGAAGCATGATGCCGAAGAACGGCTCGGTGAAAAAATAGAGGAGGCGATTATCACCGTGCCGGCTTATTTCAATGACGCGCAGAGAAAAGCGACCAAGGACGCCGGAGAAATTGCCGGTCTGAAAGTAAGCAGAATCATCAACGAACCGACGGCGGCGGCGCTCGCCTATGGATTTAACAAAAAGAAAGATGAACAAATAGTCGTTTATGATTTAGGTGGCGGAACTTTTGATGTTTCAGTTCTTGAGGTTGGTGATGATGTCATTGAAGTGAAAGCGACTGACGGAGACACTCATCTTGGAGGCGATGATATTGATCAGGAGATTATAGCGTGGATTGTTGACGAATTCAGAAAACAGAGTGGCGTGGATGTTTCAAAAGATTTTATGGCGCTTCAGCGGTTGAAGGAAGCGGCTGAAAAAGCCAAACACGAACTTTCAAGCACGATGGAAACGGAGATTAACATTCCTTTTATTACGTCCGACGCTTCCGGTCCCAGACACCTTTTGCTTAAGTTGACCAGAGCGAAACTTGAAGAATTGGTTGACGATTACATTAAAAAATCAATTGACATAACGAGAAAAGCGGTTGAAGCTTCCGGGTTTAAAATTGGAGACATTGACGAAGTCATTCTTGTTGGAGGACAAACGAGAATGCCCGCCATTCAGAATGCCGTTAAAGAATTATTCGGGAAAGAGCCGAATAAATCAATCAACCCGGACGAGGTTGTGGCGCTCGGAGCCGCTGTGCAGGGGGGAATTATGAAGGGAGATGTCAAAGACGTTTTGCTTCTTGATGTTATCCCGCTGTCGCTCGGAATTGAAACGCTCGGAGGAGTTTCCACAAAGTTTATTGAAAGAAACACAACCATTCCGGCGAGCAAAAGCCAGGTTTTCTCAACCGCCGCGGATAATCAAACTTCCGTTGAAATTCATGTTTTGCAGGGAGAGCGAGAAATGGCGGCGGACAACAAATCCCTTGGAAAGTTCATTCTTGATGGGATTGCTCCGGCTCCGAGAGGTCTTCCTCAAGTAGAAGTAACTTTTGACATTGATGCCAATGGAATTTTGAGCGTCAAAGCGAAAGACAAAGCGACCGGCAAGGAACAATCAATTCGCATTGAGGCGTCATCGGGACTCTCAAAAGAAGAAATTGAGAAAATGAAAACGGATGCTGAGGCGCATGCCGAAGAGGATAAGAAGAAAAAAGAGCTTACAGACGCGCGCAATGCGGCGGACACTCTCGTTTATACTTCGGAAAAAGCGTTGAAAGATGCTGGAGAAAAAATTCCCGAGGATGTTAAGAAAGAAATTGAGGAGAAAATTGAAGCACTCAAAAAAGTGAAGGACGGAACTGATTTGGCGGCGGTTAAAAACGCCACGGAAGAGCTTTCAAAATCAATCCAAAAAATAGGGGAATTGCTCTATAAACAGCCGGCATCCGGAGAAGCGGCCGGGAATGCCGCACAGGGAGAAACGAAAACCGATGGCGGAAACGAGTCCGGTCAATCCGACCAAGCGAGAGACGCCGATTTTGAAGAGAAGAAAGACGGTGAAGAAAAATAAAAATCCCCTTACGGCGGGCGAGCATATTTCTTTTCTCACTCGCAAATAAAAAATGGCAAATAATTACTATGAAATTCTTGGTGTGCCCAAAACAGCCTCAAAAGATGAAATCAAGAAGGCGTTTCGCAAGCTCGCGCATAAACATCATCCCGACAAAAACGGCGGGAATGACAGTAAATTCAAAGAAATAAATGAAGCTTATTCGGTGTTGGGCGACGACAAGAAGAGAGCCGAATATGACACATACGGAAGAGTTTTTGGAGGAGGACAAGCTCCCTCGGGACAAGGAGGTCAAGCGGGGCAGGCTCCGGGTTGGGATTTTGGAGGTTTCGGTGGAGCTTCAGATTTTGATTTGAATGATATTTTTGAAAGTTTTTTTGGGGGCGGTGGCGGGCGTGGCGCTCAAGCTCAACGCAAAAGAGGAAAGGATATTTCAATTGACCTTGAGATATCCTTTCAAGAAGCCGTGTTTGGGGTTGAAAGAAGCGTTTTGATTTCCAAAATATCAGTTTGCGAAAAATGCGCGGGGAAAGGAGCGGAACCGGGAAGCAATCTCAAAAAATGTTCTTATTGCCAAGGCAAAGGGAAGGTTCACGAAACAAGAAAATCGTTTTTCGGCAGTTTTACATCCTTGCGCGAATGCGACAAATGCGCTGGAACGGGAAGTATTCCGGAAAAGAAATGTTCCGCTTGTCGCGGAGTCGGAGTAATGCCAAAAAGAGAAGAGATTAAAATACGTGTTCCCTCGGGAATTGAAAATGGAGAAATGATAAAATTGACGGGAATGGGCGAAGCAATCGCCAATGGAATTCCGGGCGACCTTTATGTCAAGATTCATGTTCGTCCCCATCCGATTTTCAAAAGAAGCGGACGGGATATCGTTATGGACTTGGATATTAAAATATCAGATGCTCTTTTGGGCTCGGAAAAAGGAATCAAAGTTTTTGACAAATCAATCAAGTTGAAGATTCCCGCCGGCATTGATTCTGGGGAAGTGCTGAGAGTCAGAGGCTTCGGTATGCCTCAGCCTAACGGAACGAGGGGTGACTTGATGGTCAAAATTATGGTCAGGACACCGAAGAAAATTTCAAGGAAAGCGAAGAAACTCATTGAAGAATTAAGGGAAGAAGGGTTATAATAAGGATATGTCTCTGGATCAAATCAACCTGATATTGGGTAATCCTTCGTGGGATGTTTTGGTTGTCTTCGGTTTTATCGCGGTCGGCTTTTTTTACGGCGTTTCCGCGGGGAAGACTCGGCTCATCTCCTTTTTGTTTTCGCTGTATATTTCCGGTTTTTTGTTTGAGAATTTTTATTATCTGGATCATTTGGTGAATGGCGAAACGGTCATTGAGACATTTTTTGCGAGGGTATTCGTTTTCTTTCTGATTGTCCTCGCTTTGAACGCCTTATTTTCAAGATTTATAGAATCGCATCAAGATTCATCCGAGGGAAATTGGTGGCATATTCTATTGCTTAGTTTTCTCACGAGCGGTTTGCTTTTTAGCTATCTTTTCCACATTTTTCCGGCGCGTGAAATTTTCACTTTTTCTCCGGTTGTTCAAAACATTTTCGCTTCCAACGCCGCTTTTTTTTGGTGGCTCACATTACCATTAGTGGCATTATTTTTGGCGCGCAGATAAGATGAAAACAAAATATTTTTATGAAAAAAAGACTGGCAACCAAAGGCCTTAAAATATTATTTAATTATCTCGCCGAGTATAAAAAAGACTTAGTTGTTTTATCCGTTATGGGGATTATTTTGGCGGTCGCCAACGCTCTCGCGCCCTACCTGGTCGGTCGCCTTTTTGACTCCATTCTCAACCCGGGCGGAATTTTTACCAATACGGCATTCAAGATGCCATTGTGGTTGTTTTTTATTGTCTTATGGGGATTGGTTAGATTGACAGCTGATGTCATTGACTGGCGCACCAATTTAAAAGGTGGCGTAATCGCCGAGGAGTTGTATTCAGGGTATCTTATAAAGGGGTTCGGTCGCGCTTTGGAGCTCCCCCTCTCTTTTCATAAGAAGCATAAAATGGGTCAAACCGGCGACAGGTTGACTCGGGGGGCGAAGGCGCTCCATGGCATCTCTGGGAATGTTATTTTTCGCCTCGCTCCACAGCTTTTAAGCGTCTTTGTCGCTTTTTTTATAACATTTCATATCAACACTCTTCTTTCAGTGATAATGCTCTTGGGCGTTTCCGTTTATGTTGCCATTTTGGTGAAAATCAGCCCTCCTTTGGCAAGCTCTGCAAAAAAAATGCATAAGGCATACTCCAGGGCTTACGGAGACGCTTGTGATTCGCTCTCTAACATAAAAGAAGTTAAACAAGGGGTATCCGAGAAATATGAACAAAGAAAAATATTCAAACGTTTTCGTCTGCAAGCTTCCGAGCTTTTATTTAAAATAGCGGAGAAGTGGCAACGGCTCAGTTTTTATCAGCGGTTGATTTTCGCGCTTACGCAGTTGGCGATATTTATCGTATCCGTTCTCTTTATCCAAAAAGGGAAAATGACTATTGGCGAATTGGTGATGTTTAACGGATACGTGGCAATGCTTTTTGGTCCGTTTATCATACTCGGTTATAATTGGCAGGTCATTCAAAACGGGCTTGCGGCGATTGAAAACAGCGAAGAGGTTCTCAACGCGCTTTCCGAAAAATACGCGCCGGAGAATATGGTTATACCGGGCGACATAAAGGGTGGGGTGGAGTTCAGGGACGTTTCTTTTTATTACGAGAAAAAACAGGGAAATATTTTGGATGGCGTAAGTTTTAAAGTTGAACCGGGCGAAGTGGTGGCATTGGTGGGGGAATCCGGCGTGGGTAAGAGCACTTTGGTTGATTTGATCTCGGGATATTATTTTCCGCAAAAAGGAAAAGTATTGATTGACGGACATAATGTTAAAAGTTTGAATTTGCGATTTTTGCGTTCAAAAATAGCGGTGGTTCAGCAGGAGGTGGTTCTTTTCAATGATACCATCAAAACAAACATAAAATACGGAAATTTCGGGGCGAGCGATGAGGAAGTTGAGGAGGCGGCGCGAAAAGCGCACTGCTTGGAATTTATTGAAAAGTTTTCCAAGAAGTGGAAACAAGTCGTGGGGGAAAGAGGGGTTAAGCTTTCCGTCGGACAGAAACAAAGAGTGGCGATTGCCCGCGCGATTTTGCGTGACCCGAGAATTCTTATTTTGGACGAACCGACATCCGCTCTGGACGCGAATTCTGAAAAAGTTATTCAGAAATCTCTTGAGAAATTGATGGAAAGCAGAACCACGTTTATCGTCGCGCACAGATTAAGCACCGTTCGCAAAGCGGATAAAATTTTTGTGTTCAAAGACGGGAAGATTGTTGAAAGAGGGAAGCATGAAGAACTGCTTGATATTCCGGACGGAATTTATCGCAATTTTTACGAATTGCAAATCGGTTTAAAATAATCTCGGGAAAAAGAGAACCGACACTTTCACATTGCTCGCAAGAAATGCGGTTTTTTGTCGCCTGTTATTTTGTGTTATTTGGTGTTTTTGGTTAGAATGGCGTTATGGATAAAGGAATATTATATGTGGTCGCCACGCCAATCGGCAACCTTGAAGACATCACTTTGAGGGCTTTGAGGATTTTGAAGGAAGCGGATTTGATTGCCTGCGAGGATACGAGGGTGGCGAGAAAACTGTTAAGCCGATACGGAATTGAAACACCGACGATTTCTTATTTTCAGCATTCAAAAATATCAAAAACGGAAAGAATAATACGGGAATTGCTTGACGGCAAAAATGTCGCTTTAACAACCGATGCCGGCACGCCCGGCATAAGCGACCCGGGAAATATCTTGGTCGCGGAAGCTGCTGAAAACGGAATTAAAACCGAACCGATTCCCGGTCCCTCGGCGCTTACTGAGTGTTTCCGGAATCAACGCGCAAAAATTCGTTTTTATGGCGTTTCCGCCACACAAAAAAGGAAGAAGAAAATTTTTTCAAGAGGTCGCGGAAACAAAATACCCCGTCGTTTTTTACGAATCGCCCCATCGCTTCATAAAAAACCTTGAGCTTCTGGAGGAAATGTCGCCAGACAAACGGCTCATCGTCGGCAGGGAACTGACCAAAATGTTTGAGGAAGTCGTCCGCGGTTCAACCGCGGAGATACTGGAATATTTCAAAG